>NZ_DAIQRQ010000050.1:0-41114 GCF_036786105.1 Ohtaekwangia sp. | reverse complement strand
CCTGATACATAGCAGCGAGAAAGATATCGATTTTTTGATCAGCACAATTGGGTCTCGAGAAGCAGTTTTTTTCAAACACTATTTTGGCAACAGCGTTGGTGCCTTTGTATTTTTTTATGGCTTAGCAACATCACCCAAATTGCGTATAAGGTAATCATCTAAAAGTATTTATCTTTAGTTACGTATAACAAAAGACTCCTCGTTATGAAAAGATTCCCCGTTATGAAAGCACCCGTACTTTTATTACTCCTGTTATGCGGAGTGTGTTACTGCGCCCCGGGTCAAACACCGCTGGTGCTCAAGGGCGGCACCATCATCGATGTAACAGACTATGGTAATTCGAAAAAAGACATTACCGATGCCGTAGTGATCATCGAAGGGAATACCATAAAAGCAGCGGGAAGCGCCTCATCGATCAAAGTACCCAAAGAAGCCCGGATACTTGACGTTACCGGCAAGTACATTGTACCAGGGTTGATCGATTGTTTCGGCATCATCAACAACCAGGCATACGCCAACGCTTATTTATACCTGGGCGTAACCACCGTAGTACTGACCGAAGACGGCCGCCGTGGGCCGGCCGACTGGTCTGCCAATCCCTCGCCGGCCAAAATAAAGCTTGATAGCTTTTGGGGAGCCCGATCCAGGCGAGTCAATGTGGGCACGGCGGAGAATGCGGGCTTCGAGTTGCTCGAATCGTGGAGCAAGGAAACGATCAACCACCGCATCGACTCGCTGGCAAAAAACGGCGTGAAGGTTTTGCTGGTCCACTATGCTGTTGCGCCCGGGCAACTGCCGACCATCGTGGAAGCCTGCAAGCGAAATAACATCGCCACCATGGGCGAGCTCGGGTTGTCATCGTACCACGAAGCCGTGGCAGCAGGTGTACAGTCGTTCATACACGTGTCTCGTTACTCGGCTGATGTGTTGCCCGATTCGGCACGCAAGGCCTACGCCACATCACCGTTTGGTCCGCCGGGGCAGTATTATTACCAATATATCGCGGGCAATCCCAACCTGCTGTCCGAAAAGAAATTTCTCGAGTTGAGCCAGCTCTACCACGATCATGCCGTGGGCCTTATTCCTACAGCCGGCATGTTACTCTATCCGGAAATGGACTTTGCCGTCAATCCCTGGCTGGAGCCCATCGCGGCCATCATCGATGAAAAAGATGTCACCTTCGAACCTTTGGATAAAGCTACGGGCAAACCGAAAAATCCATCACCCAACCGGCAGCGTGCCGTACCTGCCATGGTACGCATCGACCAGGCGTTTGTAAAAAACGGGGCTCATTATCTCACCGGTTCGGGCACGGATGCTTTCGGCACATTGCCCGGCATTTCGCTGCATAACGAACTGTCGATGCTGTCTCACTACGGCCTTACCAACCGCCAGGTACTGGCCGCCGCTACACACAATTTTTCGCTGTTGTGGAACTGGACATCCTTTGGCAAAGTGGAGCGAGGCCGGGAAGCCGACATACTGGTGCTCGACCACAATCCATTGGAGTCCATCAAACACCTGAAAGCCATTCACACCTTGATTGTCGATGGGGTTGTTATTGACCGGGATAATTTGTTGACGAAAAAATAAGCGGGCCTGCGACATCACTACCGCAAGCACAATACTTAGCTAAATATATACCCGTGACCCACGCAGCAGCGTTCTGCCATTGATGATTCATTGTGATTCTCTCCACTTGTCGTTCGGATTAAGTGTCCGAGAGCACTAGCGTTTACGTCTAGCTATAAGGCATGGCGACACATCGAAAATATAAACTTCATCAACAACCAAAGTACCACCATGATTTATAGCTTGTGTCGCATGCTTGCCTGGAGGCCAACGTTAATTCTTCTGTCTTCCTGTCCTCAGATACTTCGTCAAGAAGATCAATGGTCCTATAACAGGCAACAATAAAGTACCCAGCAACCACGAGAGGCGATCTCTTGAATCAAGAGTCTTCGTCCTTAAAATGATTATCCACGATACCACAAACAATATCGCGATCACAAAAATTAGCACCTGCCAGATCAATAGGCCAATTCCTGGTGTCAATAGTTCCATGATAATAATAAGTATAATTCTTTTTTGGCTTGCCAACAGTTGAGTCATTCAAGGAGTTTCACCCTCAGTTGTCACAGAACCGTACGTGAAATCTCCGTTCATACGGCTCTTCCCGTTTAATTACAAGTTAAGTAATTCATCGTGGATCAACACCTGAGAATCGAGATGATTTGTGTTAAAATGATAAAAGGCGAGCAATAAAAAAACCTCAAAATCATTTAAATTTTGAGGTTTTGTTCGTTTTGTGATCTGGTATGCGGAGAGACAGGGATTCGAACCCTGGATACCCTTTGGGGGTATACACACTTTCCAGGCGTGCTCCTTCAACCACTCGGACACCTCTCCTGGTTGAAACGGGGCACAAAGAAATTAAGAATTTAGGGGCTTTGCAAATTATGCCGTCAATTCTCCGGCCAGCGATAAGCTCACCATGTTTTTGGTACGCGTGGTGCCATATTCTCCCAGCAACAGCATCAGTTTGGCAACAGCTGCCTCGGTTGTCATGTCGGCACCCGAGATAACACCAATCTGCTGCAACTTTTTGCTCGTTTCATAGCGCCCCTGCAACACACGTCCGCCGGGACACTGCGATACATTTACAATGATGATATCGCGCTCGATTGCCTTTTTCAATTCTTCGATCAGCCACGGAAACGTAGGTGCATTACCCGATCCATAAGTCTCCAGCACCACAGCTTTTAATCCATCCGTGTGAAGAATGCCGCGTACTACCTGCTGACTGATACCGGGAAACAATTTGATGATAGAGATGTTACTATCAAAACGTGTACGTAAGGTTAACGGGCCATTGCCGTGGCGCCTGCCAATAGCCGAAAAGTTATAGTCGATCTTTACACCGGCTTTGGCTAGTGGCGGATAGTTACCCGAGTCGAAGGCATCGAAGCGAAGGCTCTCTACTTTCTTCGAGCGATTGCCGCGCAGCAGTTCATAGTCAAAATAAA
Source organism: Ohtaekwangia sp. (assembly GCF_036786105.1). Lineage (NCBI taxonomy): Bacteria > Pseudomonadati > Bacteroidota > Cytophagia > Cytophagales > Fulvivirgaceae > Ohtaekwangia > Ohtaekwangia sp. The sequence goes on along the minus strand of NZ_DAIQRQ010000050.1, from coordinate 38,088 downwards.
TGCATACTTCCGGCACCAATGCTTCTCCGTCTTTGCGGGCGGAAGCTATATCCAATGCGGTAATCAAATTTTCGCGTGCATCAGAACGCGGTTCGCTGATGGGCAATTGTGCTCCGGTAAAGATCACCGGTTTGTTTAATCCTTCCAGCATAAAGCTCAATGCCGAAGCGGTATACGCCATAGTATCCGTGCCATGCAATACCACAAAACCATCGTTGTCATGATAGTGGTCGTGAATGATCTTGCCAATGAGTTTCCAATGTTCGGTATCGATATTGGATGAATCGATCGGTGTTTCGAAAGAGTATACTGTAATTTCCAGCAACAGGTTTTTAAGCGATGGCAAATGCTCCAGTATGGAAGCAAAATCAAACGGAATCAGTACGCCATCTTTGTCGTACGTCATGCCGAATGTGCCACCGGTATAGATGATGAGAATGCGCGACCGGGGTTTTCCGGGCAACGCAGCGTTGATACTTATTTTTTTCAGATCCATAGGTTTGGTTGTAGTCTGGTTGTTGTTTTACTGGTGCGTGGGGTCGAACAGTTTCAGGGCGTTCGCTGTTGTGGTGCGCTGCACTTCTTCTATCGCTATATTTTTCAGGCTGGCCACCTTGGCTGCCACGAGGGGTATATACGCCGGCTCATTCCGTTTGCCGCGATGTGGTACAGGGGCCAGGTAAGGGCTGTCGGTTTCCAGCACCAGATGTTCGAGAGCAATATCGGGCAGCACTTTGTCGAGCCCCCCGTTCTTGAACGTGGCCACGCCACCAATGCCTATTAAAAATCCAAGCTTGATAATGCGCTGGGCTTGCTCCAGATTGCCGGAGAAGCAGTGAAATATACCTTTCAGTTTGCCATCGGATAGTTGCCCGGTGAGCTCGATGGTTTGATCTATGCTTTCGCGACAGTGTATTACAATAGGAAGATTGTATTGCCTGGCCCATTGCACCTGTATGGTAAATGCTTCTTTCTGTTGCTCCCAGAATGTTTTATCCCAATACAGGTCGGTGCCAATCTCACCTATGGCTGCGAACTTCCGTTTGGAAAGCCACTCCTCCACCAGGTATAGCTCCCGTTGAAAATCTTTCTTTACATAACACGGATGAAGGCCCATCATGGCCATGCACGTTCCCTGCGAGCGGCTTTCCAGCTCCAGCATGTTGTCGATAGAGGTGTGATCGACATTAGGCATATAGATCTTGCGCACACCCTGTGCTTCACAACGCGCCAGCATATCGGCACGATCGGCAGCAAATTCTTCCAGGTATATATGAGCGTGCGTATCAATGAAGTATTCCATTCTGCAAACTGTTAGCGTAATCCCTCAACTTCGCTTGAAAGATCGTTCAAAAATAAAAGAATGGAATCATCTAACAGGAATTATTCGCCTGTAGAAAGAAAGTTTCTCCCGGAAATATATAGCATAAGAACTCCGGCTCCCGCAAGTGGTTCAGGAACCGGAATTTGCAAGGCTCAAGCCCTGCGCTGACCAACCACCAGGATGAGCACACCTGCAACGATGAGAACACCACCGGTAACAGGCGACCAATACACTGGTGTTTTTTCTTCCTTGTTAACTTCCAGCGGACCAACGTCTACCACTTTCTTTTTTGTGATGATATTGAACCCGGTAAAAACTGTCATGATAATACCCAGGGCCAGTACTACTATTCCAAGTGTTTTCATAGAATATAATTTTAAAAATCCGGCAGTGAATGTGTCTGCCGCCAGGTATGTAATGACAAAAAGATGGCCTGCGTTGTTGAGGTTGTTTCGATTACTTTGTCATGAGTACATGACTCAGGCCGAGGTGATTATTCTACAATTAAATATTCACATGGTATACATCGCGTTCGTTTCGCGGGATGTTCTGTACCCAGAAACCTCCAGGCTGCGGTATCTCCTCTATCAGGTCGAACTGCTTGCAGGACTTCGGCAATGCCGAAAACACTAGCAGGAAATTATAGGTAGCGTTGTCCGGAATGAGTGTCCACATCGGGGCAAGTGATATATTCTCAGTATGCACCAGTTCAGATTTGGAGCCCGAGAAACGATCGACCAGATAAGTGGTTCGCCACACCCGGATCAGCATATCCCTGGATGTGTTTTCAAAGTAGCAGTGCACGTAAACAAACGAGTCTTCCAGAAATTCAGGAGCAATAGACGATAGCACTTCGGTGCCAACGTGCGGTTTGGTCTCTCCCGGAAGCACTTTGGGCGTTGCCTTCAATACAGGTATCAGCGGTATCGATTTGATCATAGTACGCACATTCAGGATGCCGTAAAACCACGGACCCAAATTAAGCTTCCTCAAAGAAAATAAATCTTCTTAATTTCAACGAAGAAGGTCAGTCGGTCTTTTCTCCTTCACCACCTTTTCTCTGTCTTTATGGTTATCAGACAAGTGTGCAGGCTTCAAAATGCGGTAGCAATATTCCCGATAATGTATAAATTGGGGCGCATTAACGAAGCGGGTATAGCATGAACAAATTAGTAATCGGGAGTTTTAAAGAGTTTGAGCAGTACGTTGGTAAAGAACTTGGCACTTCAGAATACCTTCAGATCACGCAGGAACAAATCAATAAATTTGCCGATGCCACACTGGATCATCAGTGGATTCATACAGATCCGACACGCGCAGCGGTAGAAAGTCCTTTCAAAAAAACCATTGCCCATGGCTACCTGGCATTGTCGGTAATACCGTATCTCTGGGAGCAGATCGCAGAAATAAACAACATCAAGATGCTGATTAACTACGGCATCGAAAAACTAAAATTCAACCAGCCGGTTCTGGTCGATGACGAAGTGCGACTGAAAGTGACACTTGAATCACTGGTTGATCTTCGCGGTGTAACCAAAGCTCAACTGCTGGCAGAACTGGAAATCAAGAACAACAAGAAGCCAGCATTTACCGCCACCATCATATTTCTATATCACTTTAAATAAACGGGCAACTCTTTCTACCCTGGCGCATGTATATTACCTATATCATTATCGGTATCACTGTCGTGATCAGCTTTCTGGGCTATAGTAACCAGAGCATGATGCAAAACCTGATCATGAATCCTTACATGATCAACCGCAAACAGCAGTACTACCGGTTTATTACCTCCGGTTTTATTCATGCTGACCACATGCACCTTTTCTTCAATATGTTCTCCCTGTATTTTTTTGGCAGAACCATGGAGTATATTTTCAACATGCTGTTCGGAGCATCGGGAGGTTATTATTTTTTAGCGCTCTATTTACTCGGCATTATCGTTTCTGACATACCCAGCTATCTAAAACATCGAAACCACCCACAGTACAACGCACTGGGAGCTTCCGGCGGTGTGGCCTCTGTTATATTTGCATCTATACTATTTTTGCCTCTGCAAAAAATCTATATATATTTTGTACCAATTCCCGGAGTAATTGCCGGTGTGGGCTACATTCTCTTCTCCTGGTACCAGGGCCGTAAGGCAAACGACAACATTAATCATGATGCGCATTTGTACGGAGCCTTGTTCGGCCTGTTCTTCTGCGTGATAATATACCCTGAAGTTCTGCCGAACTTCATTGAGCAAATACAGAACTGGCAGGAGTATCGGTAATTATTATTATTCCTCCACAGCTGCTTCCAATACTTCATGCCGCTGCTGCTGAATAAAATTCATTTCACGCTGCACGGAGCGATAGGCAATGCGCGTTTCGAGAATAAAGAGAATCGTGCTATAAAATAATGCACCTATACCACCCATTCCGAGCACGGCCGGTATCCAGATGTAGTTGATGTGCGTAAGCTCAATGACACCGATCGACATACTGGTAGCAACAAAAATAGCCAATGCAAAACATATTGAACTGATCGCGCGCTGCAGCAGCCACGCTCTGCTGGTTGACGACACAATTTGCTGCATCAATAATTCCTTACGTTCATGAGTATATGTATTCATCAACTTTGAATTCGTCAGAATATCTGAAACCGCGCGAGCGCGGTCGATGGCACGGTTCAAGCGCTGCGACGTTGTAAGCAGTAGCGACCCCGATGCCAGAATCAGCACCGCAGGTGTAATCATCGCCGAAAGCACTGTAAGTACAGCGGATAGTTCACGCATAGTGTTGTCTTTAAAAATAACCTAAACAATATCTGTCAATGGTTCAACAACCATCCGGCAAAAGGTACTAAAAATGTACGCCTGCCCGGCGCCATCTTTCTACAAAATCCATTAACGGAGGATTTAAATCGTTGTCGTTAATTTATAGCTTGTATTACACAAAATTTGGCCCCACTATATCCGGGTAACTGTTATCTTTCGGCATCCGTATAACACCCGCTTTATCACACGTTGATTTGATGCCTGGATGAATAATCTTTCTGCCAAACACTTCTTTACCGGTTTAATGTTTTCCATGCTCTGGGCATCCGCATCGGTGGCGGGAAAATTTGGAATCAGGTCTGCTGAACCGCTTGTATTCTTTGCCATCCGCTTTCTGCTGGCGGGGGGTATATTACTTGCATTTACATACACGGTACAAAAAAGTCGTTTGCCGGTCGGTAAAGAATGGCGTCATGTTACCATTTTCGGGCTGTTCAATACCACCTGTTACCTCGGCTTCTTTGTGGTAGCGCTGCAATATGTAACTCCGGGCATTACTACACTGGCCATTGCATTAAATCCGTTGTTCATCAGCATAATGTCAGCCGTTTGGATGAAGCGCCGTATACGGCTGCAGGAGTGGCTTAGCATTGCATTGGGTATAACCGGTGTAGCGGTAGCCGCATATCCACTGCTGCAAACGAGTTATGCCGCACCGGGCGGGTTGCTGTTATTAGCCATCAGCATGATCACATACTCGTTTGGTTCAGTATACTATGCGGCTATACCATGGCAGTTGCCGCGCACTACCATCAATGCCTGGCAGGTATTTATAGGGGGTATATTATTATTGCCACTGGCCTTTATTATGCACACGAAGCCTAATCACTTTGATCTGCGTTTCTGGCTCTCGTTAGCGTGGCTTATCTTTCCGGTATCCATTGCTGCAGTTCAATTATGGTTGCGACTGCTTAAATCGGATGCCGTGCGCGCTTCCCTGTGGCTGTACCTCTGCCCTATATTTGGATTTTTATATTCCACTATACTGCTAGGTGAACCATTCACACTTTACACGGTTGCCGGCACCGCATTGGTAATGATCGCACTATACATAGGCCAGCGCAAAGCGTCCGGATAAACACTCCCGGCGCGGTGCTATAAGTTCGAATCGCTTACCAGTACCTTGTCTTCCGGTGTTATTTCTACAAGTGAAAAGCGCTGTATTTTTGTAATCTCCATCTCATCCAGTATATCTACCAGGTTTTTGTATCGCGATTTTTCAGAAGGTTTGATGAGAAGATACAGGCCGTTGATCTCTGTTTTCTTTTGCAGGAGCATTGCGCGAATGCCTTTCGCTGAAAAATCAGTTACATGCACCTGCGGGTTCACGATACCGTGATACCAGTATATTTTGTCTTTCTCACCCAGGATCAGCGTTACTACCCGATCAGCTTTTACCGTTGGCAGCGGCAATGAGGCCTCTGCTTTCTCAGGCACCGTAACTCTCATGATGTAAGCGTCTTTGATAAGCTGGTTTGTGAGTATAAAAAATGTAAGCAGTAAAAATGCAAGATCGACCATGGGCGTCATATCGATGTGCAGAGTAGTCCTCTTTCTGCGAACTTTGCCAGATGAAGCGGCCGGAGCGGAAGCAATTGCTGCCATATAGTATAAGGATTTAGTTACCCTTATAATACAGCCCCTGGACAATAGTCACAGTATAGCGAAAAGTTTAAGATTTAATGCTAATCCCGAAAGTAAGGTATCGGGCTAAGATGCTGGCGTTGTCGGTATCTGGTTTTGTATCCACAACCGGAAGGTAGTGCCTTCATTCAGTTGACTATCAGCTTCAATTTTTCCTCCCAACGCATTTACCTGTGTGCGCACAAGGTATAATCCCATACCTTTTCCTTCTACGTGCAAATGAAAACGACTGTAGAGTGTAAACAACTTATCCTTATACAACGACAGATCCATACCAAGTCCGTTATCGCGCACCGTCATGTATATATATTCACCAACCGTTTCTGACCGTATCTCGATCACCGGATTTCTCCGCGGATGGCGATACTTGATGGCGTTACTAATCAGATTTATCAATATACTATGCATATAGGGCTTGATGGTATATATCACCTCAACACCTGAAAAATCTTCCAGTATAACCGCGTTCGATTCCTGTATCTCCTTCTCCAGGCTGATACGGATCATTTGCAGCTCTTCTTTCAGATTTACCGGAACAATAACAGCTGTTGTGTTTTTGCGCACTTCCAATACCGTGTTAAGGTCTTTTACCACACGATCAAGCTCGCGCGTAGTGTAGACAATCTTGTCGAGTATCTGCTCACGTTCGTCCGGGTTATTGCGCGTTATCTCCAGTACATAGCCTAAACCCAGAATACGCGCTACTGGCGCACGTAAGTTATGAGCCGATATATAGGCAAATTGTTCCAGCTGCTGATTGTATTCCTCCAGATCGCGGGTACGCTCTTCTACTTCAGCTTCGAGCGTAGCATTGCGCGAGCGTATCTGGTAGTTTTGCTGCTCAATGGTCAATCGTGCTTCTTCAAGCTCTTCGTTTTGTGCAGTAACCAGGTCTCGCTGCGCCGATATTTCTTCCTGGCTTTGACGAAGTTCCTCATTTTGATGGGCCAGTTCATGCGTGCGCTCGGTCACCAGTTTCTGCAGCAGTTCATTCCGCTCCGTAATATTTCGCACACGCAGCTTGTACGCTCCTATGGCTATTCCCACGATAATAACCACTGCTATAAAACGGAACCACCATGTTTTCCACCAGGGAGGAAGTATTTGAATAATCAGATATGTGCCTTCTTCATTCCACAAGCCATCGTTGTTGCTGGCCTTTACACGGAAAATATAGTAGCCTGGGTCGAGGTTTGTATATGTTACCGAGCGCTGCGAGCCTACATAGTTCCAGTCCTTATCAAAGCCTTCCAGTTTATAGGCATATTGATTTTTTTCGGTAGCAGTATAGTTGAGTGCTACATATTGTATAGAGAAGAAGTTATAGTGATACGGAAGCGTTACCTCTTGTGTCTCGATGATATTTTTACTGAGAATACCATGTTCATCGCCTATACTCACAGACTTATTGAATAGCTTCAGATCAGTAATAAATACCGGCGGAACATTGGGATTATCTTTGATACTGTCTGGATAAAAAACATTTATACCCTTGCCACCAAAAAAGAATTGACCATCGGCATTGCGCAAACATACATTTGGATTGAATTCGTTGCTAAGCAAACCATCGCTTACATCGTAGTTGCGAAACGCCCCGGTCTCCGGATTGAAACGCGCTATACCACCCGAGGTGCTCAACCACAAATTGCCATTCTTATCCTCCAATATACCAGCGACACAGCTGCTGGGTAGTCCATCCAGAGTGGTATAGCGCTTTTTAAACTTCTGATCAATCAATAAATGAAGACCGTTCGTTGTCGCTACCCAAAGTCGTTTCTTGCTATCTTCCAGTATACATTGCACAACACCTGTAACCGCTATTGAATCTGGATTTGATGATGCATCGAATCGTTTTAGCTGTTTACCGGCAGGATCATACACAGTAAGCTCTTCGATAGTGCCCACCCATATATTATGCCTGCTGTCTTGAGTCACTACACGGATATAATTATTGAACTTGAATTTCTTTTCCAGCACATGTTCAAATATACCTTTCTTTCGATCGGTCAATATGTTCATACCTCCGTACGTTCCTACCAGAAGTTGCCCCGTGCTTTTATCTTCCCCTACAGTAAATACATTAGGATTAGAGAGGCTGGTTGCAATTTTCGCATCCGGATGATACTGTTTAAATGTACCCGATGTTTCATTATAGCGGCACAATCCTCTTTCCCAGGTTCCAAACCAAAGCTCGTGCTTACTGTCTTCATAAATCGAAAGCACAGGGCTGGCATGCGTACCATTCCTGCTTTCTGCAGGATTAAAATATCTTACGCGATCGCCTTGCTTCATGATTAGCCCTCCTTCGGTTCCTACCCAGAATCTTTTCCTGGAATCCTGCCAGATAGCATTCACGATATCATTCTCAAGCGGTATATTCAACTCCAGGAATTTCTCCTTGAGTCTGTCAATTATACATAGCCCTTTTGAATAGGTACCGATCCAGATGCGCCCCTCCCGATCTTTATAAATTGCCCATATTGAATTATCAGAAACAGAAGACGGATCGTTCTTGTCAAAACGAAACTGCGCGCACTGCTCCGTGCGTATATCAAGCCTGTTCAGGCCACCATTCTCTGTACCGATCCAAATAAAATCGCCGTCAACGCAAACAGAAAGTATGCTGTTAGCAGAAAGTGCAGGTTTACTTTGCGTAGTATAATTGGTAAATATATTGCGGCTAACATCATATTTACTCAACCCGCCACCGGTAGCAACCCATATATTATTATATTGATCTTTCACCGCCCCATGAAACAGATTGCTAACAACACTGTTCGGATTTGATTTATCGGCACGAAACTTATGAAGTATATTTTCATTTCGGTCCCACCGATAAAAACCGTTATCGCGCATACCAATAAAAAATTCGCTATCTGATATTGGCATAATGCAATTCACTGGATTAGCATAAGGAAGTATAGTACTCCTTACCAGACGACCTGTCGCTTTACTATACTGATCAACAAACCCAGCCCCTGATTTTATACCGGCTACCCATACATTCTTTTTGTCCTCCTGCAGTTCATTTATTTCACAGTTAAAAGTATAGCCGCGTATTCTGGTAAAATTGTCGCGGTCGCGATTATATACATGTAAGCCACCATGGTGTGTTGCCACCCAGATCACTCCACGGCTATCTTCATAAATCCGATTAATGGAATTCTTTAGCAGGCTGGTGGTGTCGCCAATGTGATAACGATATATTTTAAAATCATAGCCATCAAATCGGTTCAGGCCATCATCGGTACCAATCCACAGAAAGCCGCGTGAATCCTGCAATATGCTGGTTACTCTATAGTTGGAAAGCCCGGCAGCGGTTTCAATGCGCGAGAATTTAATCTTCTCAAGCGTAGATTGAGCGTTTAGTATTCCACATGAAAGAAGACTGATGAGATACAGACCGTATTGTATAACTTTCATGGCTGATGCGCTTGCCGGAATATCCCCTGATTACGGCAGACTCGCAAAGATGACGGAATGAATCTATCTCAGCACTACGGTTTATTCTTGATCGCATACTCAATAAAATACGTAATAATGAGTCCGTATTTTCACTTAGAATTCCCATTTCCCGGTATACATCTCATTGATTACCTGCCTGCAACGGGGTGGCTACATGAAATCTGTCATTATTCGTAATGTTTCTCATCTTTCCAGATGGATGCTGGTGGATATTTCAGACCGCGACAGAGAAAGATGCGAACGTTATTCTCGTAGGGCATGCAATACTTACAGGTTGAAACGCCAACCTGCTCGCACGATTCAAAATCATCCACATGGTCTTCCATCCTTCCCCCCAGAATGATAATCACTTCTCCGGTATATTCACGCGGACCCCATATCCAATAATTATTGTGATTACCGATAGATTTCGGTAAACCATATTGCGCACCATAAAAATCGATCGCACCACAGCGGCCATAGTTATTGGAGACAATAGCACATTTTGATTTCTCTGTTTCACTTAGAGAATTATAAACAGCCGCTACATCGCGTGCCTTCTCCTGCCAGCCAAACATATCGGCATAGAACTGTGGCAATTCAGCAAGTTCCTTGTTCTCATTCGAGTCGGGTTCAATCCCCATCTTCCTGGCATACGAAATATACTCTTCTACAGGAAGTAGCGGCATTACAAACGGCACGAGCACTGCTGTTGCAATAACCATCAAGGCAGGATATATGATGCGTAGCCAGCGAACGGAACGCACTGTTAATTTTTGTTCGAAAAATATTCCGGCTGCGGCAAAAAGGCATGCATAACCAGGCGCGAGGTATTCTCCTTTACTGGTCCGGTTGATCACAAGAATAGCAAACGCTGTGAGATACAACCATCCAAAAATACGATAACGCTGCAAAGGTTTATAGAAGAGTAAACTTGCCAACCCGGCAATCCATACAGGAGCGCTCAATGGATTGAGCAACAGAATCTGTTCTTTTACAAACTCGATGCGGCTCCTACCTGAATATTTACCTGCTGATGCATTGTGTATAAATTCCAGGTGAGCATTATCGTGATAAAGGTTCCAGAAGATATAGGGCAAAAAAAGTGCAAGGGCAATAATACCTGCAATATAGGGCCAGCGTGTGCCAAGCCAGTTTCGGTTCGTGAACAGTATGCCTGCAAAAATACCAGCACCGAGAAAAAGCACACTGATCTTGTTCAGCAACCCGATGCCAAGCACTACACCCAGCGTAATCCAGTATTCCGGCTTTGGTGTGTGAATGATCCTGACCAGAAGATACATGGAGAGCGTCCATATTAAAATATCGATGCTGTTCATGGAATATATCCCCGACATTCCCAGGTGGATGAGTGAACATGCCATTCCGAGGCAGGCCAGCACAACCGCGAATGCCTTCCCTCCTATCTCTTTTGTCAATAAACCGGCCAGTACAACGGTACCGGTATGAGCCAATGCCGGCAACATGCGTATCGACACAAGGCTGTCACCAAAAAGGAGGCGCCAGCATTTTAAAAGGAAAATTGAAAAGGGTGGCTGGTCGACATAACCCCAGTCCAGGTGATCGCTGCAAGCTATGTAATAGAGTTCATCCCGAAAGAAGCCATATCCCCCATTAACATTTACTATGAGGTGCAGCAGAAATGTAAATAAGGCACAGGTAATGATAATAATGTTCTCAGTACGAGTTGAGGAAACGTTGTTCATAATTTTTTCAGATTCGGGGTAAAGATGATCCCAACCATGTTCTGTGCTCGAATTTCCTGATAAATGAGGCATTCGACTTTATAAAACAGAACGTTTAAAGACCAGCTGCAGGCCGATTGGTTGCCTGATCGGGTCTTTTTCGTAAAAAAATTTCGGCTACAAACAGGTTCGGCAGCCAACTAAGCCAGGCGAGGATAGCATACGCTTCCGGCTCACTCAAATTATACTTATACGATGTAATAAAAATGTATACCCTCAGGGTGATGGCGGCAAACGTAAGAGCATAGCTACGCCACATCCACGCGCGGTGTGCTTCAATTTGTTTTTTCCGGATGCGATCGAATGCCAGTGCAGTAAACATAAACCACAAACACCCCTGTAGCAGGAAACTGGCAAGCACCCAGGGACCACGGTTTACAAACAAACTCATTACAATACCGCCAGGGGCGGCAAAGAAAAGAATACCCATCACATAGATATACCCCAGGAACCTGTGAAGTTTTGTGAACCTGCGAATGGAGGCCGGATGCAATTGAAAAAATCCAATTACCAGGATGATGCCTCCTATCAATACATGCGAATAATAGGCAGGCAAATACCAGCCTGTAGCAATGGCTTGTTGCTTGAGCTTGAGAAAACTATAGTGAGGGTCAAAGTTACTATAAGAAAGCGCGTTGATAGCCAGTGCAATTCCCAGCATAACAACCAGCATGAATCCGGTGTTTCGCGCCAGCCTGATTATCCGCTCCATTACACAGCTTTGCCTTGTAATCGGGCTATCATCCGGGCCAGGAACTCGAGGTTATGGCGATCTTCCATAGTAAGCATATCCTGCAAGTCTTCTTCCTTGTCATACTGTGGCTTGTACCAGCTATAATATTTGAAGCGATCTGCCGTTTCCGTATCTGCAAATCGATAGCCATAATCTGCGAGTATCTCATTGCGCATGTAGGTGATCGTTGCGAGCGAGAGGAACGAGGCATCCTCTTCACCCTGCTCAGTATAACGTTTGAAATTTCCGGATAAATACGTGCTATCCAGTTTTACAAACTGCGTCTGCGGAAAACTGCGATGCGAAGTATAAGGCGTTGCCGTAACTCCACTGCCCAAACGGAAGTAGGCATATACCGGCATGTTATACTCTACGAAATCGCTTCCCTCCATGTCGTTCTGCTCATATTGTAATTCCAGCAATGCGTCATTCAATCTGCGGAAGTTAATCTTCCCATTGGTATAAATATTACTTACCGCCAGTGTATCCTGCCGGTTGTTCACTAGGGTGAGACGATCGTATGTATAGAACTCTTCACGACCTTCAATATACCGTTCGTTGATGGTGGTGATTACGGCATGTATCTGATCGGTAATACTTTGTAGCAGTGTATTCTTCGTTTCAATATATTCCGTCCAGCCATTGATCGGTACAGCCGTTGTAGATATACCCGTCAGTATCTCATCAAATACACCTGTAGCTACAAGATAAGACGGGGGTATAATGATGCCATAGCCTGCACTCGCTTCATTCGGAATTTCACAAAACGTGTGTGTATCATTTTTCATCACGAGATGGTTGGGCAGGAATTGATATTTGGCAACCCATTGTTCTGCCGATGCAGACGGGAAACCTTCGTGATACTGATATTGGCGATCTACCCATCCATATATGGAATCTTTTTTCACCAAAGCAAAAGCGTTATCGGCCGGATAAGGAATGATCATGCTATAGGCCGGTTCTACAATAAGCTGATTGGTTTCAAGATTGAAGTAACCAACCTTTCCTTCCTTTTTTATTTCCACGAGCCCCGGCACAGCAAAGCCAATCGTGCCTATCAAATCGTATTCAACGGGTATTACAATAGCACCTTGTTCATTGGTCAGCCCCATGGTATATTCACCCGAACCTTTGCTTGCCACGCGATCCGAGAGATCCCTATTCCATTTTCCTTTTACAACGTAGAAGTAATTCCTGCCATCGTAATTCGCATACCAGACCACAGAATCAAATTGCTGTTGCAGCGCCTTAGCCCGGGCGTAGATCGGCTCACGCTTCTTTATTTCCTGAATGCGCTCAACACTCCACTGCAAAACGCTTTTAATCTCCGAGAACGCGGTATAAAACTCCTCGCCATCGAGTTTGCTGATGACAAAAGTCTTTTTCCTAGGCTTCAGCCAGAAGGTTAACGTAGCATCTTTCTTATAATCACCTTCAATGTTTTGTGAAGCCAGATGTACAGGCACCGAAAGACGTATACCGGTTTCTTCTTTGGAGATCGTGGCCGCAGTAAAGTCCGCAGTACATGCAATGAATTCATGTTCCTTATTTTGCAATATGCGAATGGCTGATAAAATAGATTCTTTCGATTGCCGTGCATCGAAATAGCCTAGGATCGCTTCATCAGACTGGCTCAAACTGTTTTGAAAGTTGGTCATGAATGCAGCGATATCCTGATCAGGCTCTTCTTTCTTCAGAATGCTGCAAGCAGCAACGATCAATAACAGGCACAGCGAAATTTTGACGAGGGGCTTGTGGATTAACATGGCGCAGAGGTTAGTGCTGCCCAAGATACAAAACTGGCGAGGAAGATAAAAAACACAAACCGCGGCCTGTTCTCACAAGCCGCGGCAGATGTTATGTTTTTAAGAAGTACCGGTCAAAGAAAATTTATCGGCGCACAACTATCTTTTCATAAAAGACTTTTCTATTCACATTTACCTGCACAACATAAAATCCTTCGGGAAGTCCTGATAAATTAAGTGTCGTTGCCTCATCACGATACTCCGGTGTAATTGACACTATATGGCCCCGATTATCAAACAGAGAAACTGAAGTAGGTTCCACCCCGCGCAGATCTAGATAAACAATGTTATTGGTTGGGTTCGGATATAGTGTCAGTGCTACATCTTCAGACTCATTATTTACATAACATACTTCTGAGTAATCTGATTTTCCATCCAGATCCACCTGCTTCAAGCGATAATATGCTTTACCGGAATACGGAGTTTTATCTTCAAAGAAATAACTTTTGGATGCTACACTGTTTCCGGCAGCTTCACGTGTACCAACAGATTGAAAACTTAATCCATCTTTTGATCTCTCAATAGAAAAATAATCGGAGTTCTGCTCGCTCGCTGTGACCCAGTGTAATTGAACAGTGCCTGATTCTGTTTTGCTACAGCCAAACGAAGCGAATTTTACAGGGAGCGGATTTATTCCAGAGCTTGACCCTAATGTAAAGGGGCTAAAGCTGGTTACAGCCGCACCCGATACTATTGTACCCGTCGATGCACTGCCAGTAGTTCCTCCATTCCCTTCACTTACCCATGCACTGCCGTTCCAGTGAGCCACAACCAACGTAGAGGGATCTACTATATACGTTCCAGTACAATCAGCAGTATTCCAACTTAATGTAATTGATACGTTGGAAGTACCTACGCTTCTATCCAATATCCAATACTCGCAGGAGCTTACAGTATAAAGAGGGACTGAATAGGTACTCGCATCACCATAAGTTTGTGCGGCATCAAAATATTGCGCTGTAAAGGCATCTGTACCACCGCTTGGTGCAGAGATCGCTATCGTGCGGTAAATAGAATTGTCGCCGGTTGGAAAAGTAAATGCTGTATTACCTGTTTTACGAACCGGCCCGTCTATATAGCAGGAACTACTACCGCCGGTATAAGAGCTTCCTGCAGCAAAGTTCAAGTATGCAGATGCTGATGTGTTAATAACGCCTGTTGTCAATGTAGCAGAGCTTCCTATTGTCACAGGAGAACTTAATGTGACTGTATTGCTGCTGGAAGTTTTATTTACAACCAGCTGCTTAATAATAGGAATGGAAGACGGGGAGCTAATGGTTTGATTAGCGCTTCCGGAAAGCTGGACTGAACCTGTATTGGCAGCAAATGTCAGCGCTGCTGCACTATTGATTGTAATGTCGCCGTAAAAATAGTTTGTTCCACTGTAAGCTGGTTGTAAAGCCCCGGTTGATGATTGAGTAAATGTAACGGATTGATTAAAAGTATCTCCTGATGATCCCGCCAAACGAAATACAGCCGAGCCACTGTTCACAATCGTTGCTATACCATTGAACGTATTTCCGCCATTTGATCCATTTAAAGTAGCCCCGCTCTTTTCAATATAAGCAGTTCCATTATACGTACCACCATTAAGATATACTTGCGGTGATACAAAGTTTACATTACCGTTAAACACAACGGTGGGCCCTATTGAAAGGGAGCCTGTGCCTGTAAACGCAAGAGATTGTGACGTTGCGCCAGTTTGCGTAAATCTTTGCAAAAGCAGTGTACCACTGGTAAAACTGCTACTGACTGATATGGTCTTACCGCTGGCTAAGGTTGCAGAACCGCTGGCACTTTCACTGAAATAAATTCCTATTCCGGCAGAAGAGTTAACGTAGATATTGCCATTGAAAGCATTTGCACCAATATAGGCCGCACGAATATAAGAGCTACCGGAATTGGTGAAAGTAACATCGTTATTGTAAGTACTTGCGGCATTGAGTTCCAAAAGTATATCACCACTGCCTGTATCTGTAATGGTAGTGACACCGTTGAATGTATTACCTCCTTTCGTTCTGTAGTTTCCAGTTCCGCTGTTGACGATAGAGGTTGTGCTGTTAAATATATTGTTACCGTTTCCAAGACTCTCAATAGCCCCGGTCTTTTCCAGGTATGCCGTACCATTATAAGTACTGCCGTCTAACAAAACCTGCGGAGCTTTGAATGTCACTGCGCCATTGTAGGTAGACGATACACCTAAATCCAAAATACCCGTTCCTGTAAAAGTCATGGTTTGGGGTGTTGAACCTACCTGGGTGAACCGTTGCAGGGTTAACGTACCAACGGAGAAGCCAGAGCCTCCTACAGAGATTGTTTTCGTATTGGCAAGTGTTGCTGTACCAGTACTTGCGCAAAAAGTAATGCCGATTCCTGCCGTAGAGTTTACTATAATATTACCATTGAAAGCATTGGCTCCGGCATAGGCAGGGTAAATTCTTGACGATCCGGAGTTCGTAAAAGTCACATCTCCATTATAGGTGCTGGCTGTTGTAAGCTCAAGCAATACATCATTCGATCCACTACTGATTATGGTAGTAGTGCCATTGAAGGTATGGCCGCCGTTTGTTCGCAAATAGCCGCTGCCACTGTTTACGATTGTAGCAGTACTGTTAAATGTGCTGCTACCCAATGTAGCAAGATTATCGGTAGCTCCGGTCTTCTCAAGATACGCTGTACCGTTAAAGGTGGCTCCATCCAGGTATAACTGTGGTGATTTAAAGGTCAAAGCACCGTTGAAAGTTGACAAGTTCCCGACATTCAGTATAGCGGTTCCTGTTAATGTGAGAGTCTGCGGAGTAGCCCCGCTTTGGATAAAGCCTCTCAATCGCAGACGGCCGGCGGAAAATCCAATACCTCCTACACTAATTGTTTTACCGGCGGCCAGTGTACAAGTCATTGAAGAGCCTGGGCCATTACCAAATGTTACTCCGGCAGATGCCGTACCATTGGTAGAATTAACGATGATGTTACCATTAAACTGGGTTCCCGTAGCATTGTCTGATAGTGCTACCCAAGCCGAGCCTGTATTAGTTGCTGTTAAATCTCCATTAAAAATATCGGGAGAACTAAATGCTGTCGCAAAATAACCACTTCCGGAATCTACTAAAGTTGTGGTTCCATTAAAGGTGTTTCCACCACTGCCCAGATTTGAGGTTGCTCCTGTTTTTTCGATATAGGTAGTACCATTATACGTACATCCCTGCAAATAGACTTGTGGCGACTTAAATGTAACATTCCCATTAAACGTTGAAGATGGACCGATCGCTAAGATTGCTGTTCCTGTTAAGGTTAATGTTTGGGCTGTACTGCCCAATTGAGTAAATCTATACAACCCTAAATATCCTGTGGTAAATGAAGTGCCTACTGAAATTGTTTTTCCGCTAGCCAGCGACACCGTAGCAGGACTATTACCGCCAAAGGCAACACCATTACCAGCGGTTGAATTCACAAAAACATTATTGTTAATAACATTACCAGCGGCTTTGTCTGCAATAGAGAGATCACTGCTACCCGAGTTGGTCAGGGTTAATACACCATTAAATGTATCAGGTTTGCTATTGGCAGTTTTTAAAGACGCACTGCCTGAATTGACAAGAGTAGTAGTTCCATTGAACACATTACTGCCGTGGCCCAAATTGGTAGAACCGCCTGTTTTTTCTATATAAGTAGTACTATTGTAGGTAGAACCGTTCAAGTATATCTGTGGGGCTTTGAAAGTTACTGCTCCGTTGAATGTAGAAATGGGGGAAGACGGCGCCGCATTTCCAGACCATGCACCTAAATGGAGGGCCGCTGTTCCTGTTAGGGTTAACGTCTGTGCAGTTCCACCAACCACAGTGCCTTGGGTAAAGTTCGCCAGAATTAAAACGCCGCTGGTAAATGTACCAGCTGTAATGGTCTTACCTTCCGCGAGCGTTGCTGTCGGTGTAGAACCGCTACCACCATTACCGAAACTAATATCCCCACCAGAGGAATTCACAATGATGTTGCCATTAAACTGAGTACCAGACACTACATCGGCGATTGGAATACTAGCCCCAGAATTCGAACATGTCAATGTCAGATCTCCATTAAAAATATCATAATAGTTATTGGCACTTTCAAACGTTCCGCTCGTAGCGGTATTTTTCAGTGTTGTGGTTCCATTAAATCTGTTTCCTCCAGTACCATAGTCATTACCAGTACCGGTTTTGGTGAGTGTGGTTGTACCGTTAAAAGTGTTAACGGAGCTGGTCGTTCCATTTAGAAGAACGTTTGCGGCAGAAAGGGTAACTGTGCCGTTAAAGGTTGAACCTCCGCTAAAAGTCAGGCTTCCCGCAGTTCCGCTAATGTTAACCGAAACGGTTGTGCCGCTGAATGTTGCGGCTCCTGTACTGCTCAACACAACAGATGCTGAGGCACCCGTATTATTTATGGTTCCTGACGAAAACGTCAGAGCACTTGAACCTGAAATGGTAAGTGTAAAGCCACTCAGGTCTATATTTGCGGTATATCCGCTAATGGTTAATCCATTGATCGTGGGAGCCATATCAAGAACACAGGTCCCCAATCCGTTAGCATCGAAATTGGCTACATCCGAAGATCCGGGAACGGATGCCCCCCCTGTACCTCCGGAAGTTGCCGACCAGTTAGCCGTGTTGTTCCAATTGGAGGATGACGATGCAATCCAATATCGCGAAGCTGCGAAAGAAAAATGACTTACTCCCAAGAAAATCAATATCAAAGCGGCGCGTAGCAGGGGATTACTTCTATCCCTAAATCCATAAAGAGAGATCAGCCGGCTACAAACCCGCCAGTGGTACGTAAAGATTAAAGCCTTCATGAGTGAATTTAATTTAATACCTCAAATTTAGTGATTAAGCCTATTATTAATCACTGATTAACTTTGCAAGGTATACTAATTCAATTTTTGAAGACTTCTGTATTATTAACTATATAAGCTGCAATAAATACCTAGATTAATATCCGTATTTATACGTAGTACAGGGAATACATCTCATTTGATCCCCCAGTTAGGTGTTATGCAAATTAACCGTAAGTACCGGTCTACCCATTTCTTTTACTACACGGTCGGAAAAATGATTGGAGAATATATGAAAACCGTTACCGCTATTCTTTAACACCGCAACGAGTCCTGCGCCCACCTGGCGTGCAAATTCGATGATTCGTTCAGCAGCATCATGCCCCTCCAGAATGGTAACTGAGTAATTATCCAGGTTTGCAATTTTTGCTGCTTGTTTAAAATATTCCTGCTCAATGGGTTCACGATCAGAAGCAACATCGCGAACGTGTACTAAATGGATATGAGCATCAAAGTACCTTGCCAGTAACCCAAGCGTTTCCAAGCCACGTGCACTTTCACCACCGGGTATAACATCCACCGCTGCAACGATATTATTAAACTGCTCCATACGAAATCCATCGCGTACAGATAGTACGGGGCAAGTAGAGACCATAATGGCCTGTTCCGTGTGATTTCCTGTAAATAACTCCTGGATATTTTCTTCTCCGGAGGTTCCCATCACAATAAGATCTATATTTTCATTCTTAATGTACTCATCCAATCCTGCTTTGAAACCATTGTCAACAATGGAAGTCCCGATCATTACATTACCTACACTATATTGGGAGGCTAAGTCTTCCATGCGCTGTTTGGCCGCACGCAGCAAGCGAAGTGTATTTAATGTAGCTTCTTCATCTACCTTGTAGTTAACGTCTCCGGTAGCAGAAAAACTTTCGTCTACAGGATGCGGTGTAAAATGCACCAGGCTGATTACAGCATCTGCACGTTTGGCGATCTCCACAGCCAGCTTCAGACCAAGTTCTGCTATTGGCGTGAGATCCGTTGGTACCAATATCTTTTTCATAAGTATATTTAGTTAAGTAATGCGTCAACTTCCGGCAGGGGAATGAAAAATTCCGGTTCTTCCTGAAAATGAGATGATCCGAAATTTGTCGTTCTTTACTACACCTGAAAAAAAATTTTTACCACTTTGAAGGCCAGTAGCGACAGGCTATAGGACAGTAGTGGTATAATATAATTTAACCTCTTTACAGATAGAGATTGTTCCTGAATCTCAGACTCCGATCTTTCAACAATACATTCCATAACCTGTGAATTCTAAAATCAAACATCATTTTAAGACTTGCAGGAGAGTAGGCTGAGGGTCGCTCATGCTTTTGTAGTAAGCATCCAGAATAAAGGATACAAGAGTACGTTTATCCAAATCCTCCTCCATCACCGAATGGGTCAATAAGTTATCTCTGTATAAAGCGTAATGACGTTGTCCGGATTCAAGACGAGTGACTTTGAAATCGTAGGGTTCTCCCTTGTAATATACCTTTTTCATAACCTGTTATTTGTTTTTTGGTAACTGCGTGAAAAAACTTGTGCCAACCTTTCTATCCGTTGCTATTGAGGTTTTTCTGCAATCGAAAGAGGGAGATTTCATCACTTGTGCCCCAAAAAACAACACAGCTTTTCCATCGGCGTGAAGTCTCGTTTTAGTACATTGTAATGCTATGGACCATTCCACCGAAACAATAACACTCAAAAAAGTTCTGCGTCCCATACATCTTTGGGCACTCGCGGTCGGCCTTGTTATCTCCGGCGAATACTTCGGCTGGAACTACGGATGGGGAGTTGCCGGTACAGTTGGGTTTCTTATTGCTACACTTCTTATTACGGTTATGTATATAGCGTTCATTTTCAGTTTCACGGAGCTGACTACCGCTATACCTCATGCGGGCGGGCCATTTGCCTATTCGTTGCGCGCTTTCGGACCGTGGGGAGGGCTGCTGGCGGGTTATGCCACGCTGGTTGAATTTTTACTGGCAACACCTGCCATTGCGTTTGCACTCGGGAGCTATACACATTTTATATATCCTTCCTTGCCGGCATTGGAAACGGCAGTAGTGTGCTACGTAATTTTTACATTGGTAAATATGCTGGGCATAAAAGAGTCAGCTGTATTTTCCCTGGTTGTTACATTGCTGGCGGTTGCAGAGCTGCTCATCTTTATGGGAATTGTTGCGCCTCATTTTGAGATACGCAACTTTACCAACCACGCCCTGCCTCTATCATGGACAGGAATATTCGCTGCACTGCCATTTGCCGTATGGTTCTACCTGGCCATAGAAGGTGTAGCGATGGTGGCGGAAGAAGTGAAAGATCCGCATCGAAATATACCGCTGGGATATATATCCGGGATACTCACATTAACACTGCTGGCACTGGGGGTGATGATACTCTCCGGCGGTGCTGCCGACTGGCAACAACTGGCTACGATCGACTATCCTTTACCGGAAACTATTGCTGCGGTATTAGGAAAAAATAACAGCATTACGAAATTATTTGCCGGTATAGGACTCTTCGGATTGATTGCATCGTTTCATGGTATTATTATCAGTTACTCACGGCAGCTCTTTGCACTCGCCCGCAGCGGTTTCCTTCCGCCCCTGCTGGCCGCCGTGAACAAGCGCTACCAGACACCACATTGGGCACTCATAATCGGTGGTGTAATAGGAATCATTGCATTATACTCAGGCACTACTGACAAACTAATCATTCTCTCAGGATTGGGAGCGGTGGTTATGTACATCATCAGCATGCTAAGCCTCTTTACACTGCGTAAAAATGAACCCAATCTTTACCGCCCGGTAAAAGCACCGTTTTATCCATTCCTTCCATACATTGCATTGGTACTTTCCATACTGTGTCTGATCGCCATTATATACTATAATTTCTGGCTCAGTGTTATCTTCTTCATTGGGTTTGATGTTAGCGTTATGTTGTTCTCGTGGAAAAGAAAAAGCATGCCTTCTATAGTGGAAGGCGGGTTCGCTACTATTTCTGAAATCAACTAGCTATGGCTTACCGGTATACGATAGGAAATATAACCTATACCTTTGACGATCTGCGCACATTACTGGCGAAAGCATCGCCCTTTCGTTCCGGAGATGCGCTGGCCGGATTAGCCGCTGCCCGTTATGAAGAACGGGTGGCAGCACAACTTGCACTGGCTGACGTTCCATTAAAAACCTTTCTTCACGAGCCGGTTATACCTTATGAGCGCGATGAAATAACAAGATTGATCATCGATGAACATAATTCCTCAGCCTTTGCTCCCATCAGCGGTTTCACGGTTGGTGAGTTACGTGATTGGCTACTTTCCAATGAGGCAACTACCACTGTACTTCAGCAATACGCTTCAGGCTTTACTCCGGAGATGATTGCCGCTGTTTCCAAACTGATGCGGAACCAGGATCTGATCATGGTGTCTTCGAAGTGTGAAGTGATTACGCGCTTCAGAAATACATTGGGCCTTAAGAAGCATCTCGCCACACGACTACAACCCAATCATCCCACCGATGATTTGAAAGGCATTGCAGCCAGTATACTTGACGGGTTACTTTATGGCAGTGGCGATGCCGTGATTGGTATAAACCCTGCAACTGACAACCCGGCTGCCGTACACGCACTCCTCAACATGATTAACCATGTGCGTGAACGCTTCGCTATACCTACACAATCGTGCGTGTTGTGTCATGTAACAACAACGCTACAGCTAATAGAAAAAGGCGCTCCTGTAGATCTGGCGTTTCAGTCCATTGGTGGAACCGAGAAAACGAATAAGAGTTTCGGTATAAACCTCGCCATGCTCCGGGAAGCTTATGACGGTACTCTTGCATTGAATCGGGGAAGTATAGGAAAAAATGTAATGTATTTTGAAACGGGACAAGGCAGTTCACTTTCTGCCAATGCACATGAAGGTGTCGATCAACAAACCTGCGAAGCCCGGGCGTATGCCGTGGCCCGTAAATTTCAGCCCTTGCTGGTTAACTCGGTAGTAGGGTTTATTGGTCCCGAATATTTGTTTGACGGCAAGCAAATTATCCGGGCCGCACTCGAAGATCATTTTTGCGGAAAATTACTAGGCCTTCCGATGGGAATGGATATTTGTTATACAAACCATGCTGAAGCCGATCAGGACGACATGGATAATCTTCTTACGCTGCTCGGTGTTGCCGGCTGCAATTTTATTATGGGTGTACCCGGGGCAGATGATATTATGCTTAATTACCAATCAACATCATTTCACGATGCGCTCTACATCCGAAAATTGCTGGGCCTGCGACCGGCACCCGAGTTTGAGCAATGGCTCATCCGGCAGGGCATAGCAGACGCAGAGGGTAATTTTATTACAGTCGTTGCCTCGCATCCATTATTGAAAGAGCGGCTATAGTATCCATGTATATCTATATCGCAGTCAGAATTTCTGCCTCTTGTGGTAAATAGATATACCAACAACGCATATATATTCAGCTGATACCAAAATTTTATACCTCTATTTACTTCTTAAACTCATACGCCACTACTACCGTATCAAAGGGTGTGGCCTTGAAGGCCGAATATAATGAATCGATGTAGTTCTTTTCTTTTAGTATCCACTTTACTTTATAATCAACCCCGCTCTCTATGGAATAGTCGGTTGAAATAGTACGTTTGCCTTGGCTATCGTGAATAGCATAGGGAGCGATTCCATACGATTTATCCACCTCTTCAAAATCATCCTGAGAATAATAGCTCCACCGCTCATACGCTCCGTTACCTTTTTGAATATAGAGAAACACCGTGTCCTGCTGATGATCCTGTCTATCTCGCGTTAGCGAAATGTTCATGGTTGTAGCAGGCTTCAAATAAGTCACAAACTCATTTGCCTGCCCTTTCTTTACACTATGATTTGCCGTGGTATCTTCATAATCCACCCAATAATGTTTATTGAAGACTTCCGCCCAGTAAGGTTCACAATCATTTTCAGGAATGGTCCAGCGATAACTGACGCCATCCTGCTGGTATAAAATTGTGTCAACGATATAGTCCATAGAAGCACCATAGCGTATCGCCAACCGTACCGAGTCGATAAGCGTATGGGTACGCTTATCAAATACTTTTACGTGCACCGAGGTAGGCCCTGAGCCGTGCTCACAGTAATCGGTTTCGTCTATTAAAAATAAAAAGATGACTAAGGCAGTAAACGATATTCCCAATACACTGCCCAGTATAATCCGCGTAAGCTTCATTGAAATTTAAACCTTATCGATATACTTATTCTTATGCAGCGTTTGAACCACTCTCTGTAAAAAGTATATCATCAGTTTCGATCTGCTGACTATCGCTGAGCAGTGCAGCACGTTCGATCACTGACTTCAACTCACGCACATTGCCCGGCCATGTATGCCGAAGCATGCGCTCGGCAGCACCGTTAGATATAGTCTTGAAAGGCATTTTGTTTGATTTACAGAAAGCAGCCAGAAAACTTTTGGCCAGTATAATTATATCATTGCCACGCTCGCGCAAAGGCGGCAGATGAATGAGAAATCCCTGCAGGCGGTACATCAGATCTTCACGAAATTTACCTTCGCGTACGCGCTGCCCGAGGTCTTTGTTGGTGGCGGCAATCACACGTATATCCAGCTTGATTTCTTTATTGCTGCCCACGCGGGTAATTTTACTGTCCTGCAATACACGTAGCAGCTTAGCCTGCAGATCAAGCGGCATTTCTCCTATCTCATCCAGGAAGATTGTGCCATCATTGGCTTCTTCAAATTTACCAATGCGTTTATAGGTGGCTCCGGTAAAAGCGCCTTTTTCATGACCAAACAGTTCACTTTCAATAAGGTCTACCGGTATAGCTGCCATATTTACCGGCACAAAAGGTTTGCGACTGCGTGGTGAGTTATAGTGAATGGATGCTGCCACCACTTCCTTCCCGGTACCGCTTTCGCCGGTTATTAAGGTAATCAGATTTGTGTTCTCAACTTTCTGAATGAGCTTCAACACCTGCAGTACCGGTTTGCTTTCGCCGAGTATTGCATTGTAACGGTTACGATCAATGATCTGCTCACGAAGTTCAATAACCTCCTTGCGCAGGTTTGTACTGTCAATGAGATTTCGCAGAGAGTTATTCAGCTCAAATACTACATTTTCGTTTTTTATGATGTAGTTATTCACACCTTTGTTATAGGCTTCCACTACTACTTCCAATTTCTCCTGACCGGAGAGGAGGATCGTACGTATGTCGGGGTTTATTTCCTTTATACGTTGCAGAATTTCTACACCGCTCATGTCGGGCAGGTTGTAGTCGATAATAACAATATCAGGGGCCAGATGTAGGTTGTTTAAAAAATCTTTACCGTTCTCAAATACATGTACATCATATAGATCGTTCTGCTCCAGCGAAATCTTGATAAACCGGGTAATGATGGGGTCGTCATCTACCAAAAAAATCCTTGTAACATATTTCTTACTCATAACTACATTAATGTCTGACAATTAATTTTTCTGTTTTCTTCTCATGGCCGCTGGACACTTCCAGTATATATATACCGGTTTCCATGGCCGTTACGTCTACCTGCAACTCCGTTTCGTTAAAGGTATTGGTATATACTACTTTACCACTGCTGCTCGTCATTTTCACAGCCGTTGTATTATTACCTGTCACTACAATGTTCAATTTATCGGATGCCGGGTTCGGATAAATCGAAATCGAGCCGCCTTCATCCGATCCTTTAATCGTCTTCGTATCAACGTATATTACATTTGAATACGTATACTTTTTATCAAGATCAGTTTGCTTTAAACGGTAATATGTAACCGGAGTACGCACTGTTTTATCAGTAGCCGAATACCTGATTTCCTTCGTAGAATTACCGGCTCCCTTTTCATACAGGATTGAATCGAATGTGATACCGTCTGATGAGCGTTCAATCGTGAAATAATCATTGTTCTCTTCGGTAGCAGTAGCCCAGCTCAGATTCACAGCATTGTCTGCCACCACACCGGAAAAGTATAACAGCTTTACCGGTAAAGTAATAATACCGGTGCCTGGTATAGATGTAATCGACATTCTACTGGCTGCCGGAGTTCCTGCCGGGGTTGCTGTATTGCTTGTGCAACTGGCACAATCTTTACCTGTAGTGCCAACTGTGCTTTGTATGGTGACATTGGCGTTGGAAGTAGGATTGGTCTCCATAATGATACCCACACCGCCACCCGCACCACCACCATGAGAGGCTGCATCGGTTACATTGCCTCCGTTACCTCCGTTGGCCCTGGCAATAATTCCGCAGGTAAGTGAATAGTTATTAATATCCAGCACAATGGCGCCACCGCCTCCACCACCGCCGGCCCCATCATTGCCCCCGGTGTTGGCAGCATTAGCACCATCGGCAATAAAGCCATAGGTTCCTGTACAAGTTGATTTCACGGTTTTAGCACGTATAACAATGAGGCCTCCACCATTTGCACCACTCGATGCCAGGTTATTGTTCTGCTGGCCTGATCCACCGCCACCACCAAAAAATATCCTGTTGGTAAGCGATGAATAGGTGAACGCCTTTCCTCCAATTCCTCCGGCATTTGCAATAGCACAACTACCCCCTGGCTGGTAGCCCTGCCCTCCATTGCCTCCATAGGTGTGATTACTGCCGGCACCGCCACCTGCGTTATGCGGATTACCACCACCACCACCGTTGCCCTGGGCACCACGCGCATATAAACTCCCATCGGTAGAAACACCTTCACCTTTCGCTGCAAAGTCATTGGATGTTGACTTATAGGTGGTATTGTCAGGGCAATCGCCATTGCTTCCGCCACTGGCGCCTCCTGCAAATCCCTGCCCGGTAACATTAACACTGGCGCCCAAGGTGAGAATATTGGAAACCTGGAACGCTACAACGCCTCCCCTACCGGAAGTAGCACTCCAAGGCGTGGCCGTGATGGTTCCGGTTACGGTAGCATCAGTATACGAAGGCACACTGATTAACTGAACATAATCAGATGCAGTATAGCTGTTGGTAAGACTGGTAACGGTAATTGAATAGGGACCCGATCCGGATTGCGCGGATACCACAGCAAATTCGTAGTAGCCTGCGTTGTTGAGGCTTGAAATCGTTCCATAACTGGAAGTATTCGAGTTGTCGATGTTAGCTCCTTTTGCCTGGTAAATCATAATCGTTTTACCCACTGCGAAATCAGCAATACTTCCCGAAAGGTTATCGGCTGTAAACGTTCTGCTGCTGATACTGGTAACCCGCAGGTAACTATTGATAACGCCGCTGATATTTGAAGTGGCCGCCTTTGCCGTAAAGGGCACGCCAACATTAAGATAGAAAATAATACCGGCAATGATAATACCTGCCACAGCGAAGACAGAACCGATAATGATAAGCTTGGTGCTAAGTTTAGTGGTAACCGTTGGCCTGGGCGTTTGCCGCGCTTTTAACTTCATAACGGGAGGGTTTTAACATGATAATTTAAAAAAAATATTTAATAATCATGATACCGTGAATATAATGCTATTTCCACGGTGTCTCTATGCTATAAAAGAGATGGGTGTACCCCATACGAGCACCACTGATGAGCCTGAAAGACAGCACACTTATCAGGATATAGCGTTAACGAATTTCCGGATTCGTACGGCAACGTAACGTTTCAGGTAGACTTCATTGAGAAATACATTCGACCAGTTCTCGAATCGCCTGCATTGAATGCCCAGGTAAAAATAGTGCAGGCATATACCCAGCATCGGCAGTATACGTCTCTCTTCATCGTGAATCTTCACCATACGCTCGTAGCCTTTCAGAAAACTGTCTTTTTTTAATATATACTCTTTCTCATCGGGTTCCAGTACAAACAGCTGCATCAGGTAATAGGCTATGTCGAGGCAAAGCCATCCATTGCCGCAAAAGTCAAAATCGAAAAGGGTAATGCCTTGCTCCGGGCTGATGTTGAGATTATCAAACCATATATCCAGGTGTACCGCTCCTTTCCGGAGATTTCCGGTGTTAACAGACCGAAAAGCGTGTAGCAGTTCCTGCTGTGTCGCAAACAGGAAAGTCATCTCATCGCTGTCTGCAGGAAGAAACTTCTTTACCGATTCCAGTGACTCTACCAACAGCACCCGGGCTGAGTAAGTGATTCGATCCAACACAAAGTCTTCAGCTTTCAGATGAATGCGGCCCATCAACTCGCCGATCTGCTCATGTACATCGGCTGAAAAATTCTGAAGTTTATTCCCCGGAGCATACGAAAACATGACAGCCAATCGATCGCCCTCGGGCGCACCTACGGTTTGAATATAATTTCCATTCGCATCGGCAATAGGATAGGAAACCTGGACGCCGGCCCTGTACAAATGATCTATAAATCTAAGCTCTTCCGAAATTTCGTCCCTGGTACGCCAGTTTAAACTATAAATACGGAAGATATATCGGGCAGCACCATCTTCAATAAGATAAGAATGATTGATACCCGCTTTCAGCAACCGGGCTGCTGATTGAGAAGACAATGCGTATAGCGCTCTTGCAAACAGGTTGAGATGCTCTGCTGATAATATGGAACTGGCAGCCGGAATTTTTTTCACACGTAGAAAGATTGGTTGCAGGAAAGTCGCACCATTCGGACTATCCTTAAAACGAGTGAAGTTAAAAAATTCGGTTAATAATGTATGCTAAACAGCATGGGTGACAAAACGTTCATAGGCATATAAATTCAGTTGTTATCTTTGCCGGCTTGATTATAATTATGTTTCGGATTGTTTTCTTTTTTATTCTTATATTCTGCATGCAGGCAGGATTAGCGCAGCAGGTTGATAGCACAGATGTATCAGAACCTGAGGGAGGCCTTTCCAAATTAGCTGCGAGGTATTATAAAATACGATTCACCACAGCACAGAGAAAAATTCTGCAAGATTTGCCCATCGAATTCATGTATAGTGTAGATGCAAACGGGAATGCTACGCTGGAAGATATAAGGGGAATAGATGACCGGGCGATACTCGACAGTCTGGTAACAAAATCTATAAAGTTGCCCAGGTTTCGGCAACGCATTGTAAATGGAACCGCGGAGAGTTATATATATTTTATGAAGCTCACGTTCCCGACATACAACCTCTCAAACAGACGCACAACCTATTTTCAAAGGCCACTAACAATCGATGATTTCGAATCGATTGAACGATCGCACTGGCGCGAGGACGTACTGATAAGCGGGGCGGCCAATGCTTTTGCCGGCAATGCATCCGAATACCTGCGTCCGGGAGGCGGGTTCCGCATGGAGTTCATGTATATGAACGAAAAAACTATTGGAGCAGGCCTGGTAATGTCGCTCTATGGAAACAGTTTGAAAAAAGATTACCCGATTGTTACCAGCCGGGCGCAGAACAACGCACCGCCTACTATGTTTGTCGGAGGAGCCATAAACAAAACACTCGTTAATGAAGAACGGCGTAAACTCCACGCACAGTTGGAATTGTGTTACGCCCTTCAAAACATTGTGAGTCGCGATAACGCGAATAGTGATTATCTGCAATTGAAAGGATTCAGTCCTGCGTTAACCGCTCACTACGAACTGGCATTTGGAAAAGCTAGCATACAAAGCTGGTTCGGGAAACGTCCTGCCCTTGTCCAAAATATGATAAATTTTCACGCGTCTGCGAGACCTGTCTTTTTCAATCTTCATGAGGCTTCCGGATTTATGTTTGAATTAGGTATTGGTTACAGGCTGGGTATATATTCGGTAGTAGGATACGAACTCAAACCTCAATGATCGTGGTACCTCAGGGAGGCAATTGCCTCGGGAAATTTCTTTATGGTACATCTGATCGTCCAGATGGCCAAATTCCTGCGTTCCTATGCTCTGTTACCGTGTGTTCGTTGACCGTAAACCCGCTATTGTGAAGATATACCGGAAAAGTACGGTAGTTCTGATGAACGAATTGTCAAACATTTTTGCAAATAATTTGATATCTTGAAGTCGTTTTCTGTTTTGTGAAAAGAATTGAGTGCTTCCAGAGTAGCACGACAGGAGATGTATACGATTTAAAACCTTATGGCCAAACAAGACGAGTCAGCACACAAAAAAGACCTGGAGAAGAGAAAGCTTCAGAAGAAAAAAGAAAAAGAACAGCGCAGAGAAGAACGAAAAGCGCAAGCCAAAGAAGGGCGAAGCTTCGAAGACATGCTCGCCTACGTAGATGAAAATGGAAACATTGTATCTACTCCTCCCGATCCTACCAAGAAGAAAGTTATCGATGAAAAAGATGTGGTGATCGGTGCCCGAAACAGCAATTCAGAGCAAGGTAACAATGCAGCCGATTCTGCCCGAAAAGGTAAAGTTACGTTCTTCAATAGCGGCAAAGGTTTCGGTTTTATTAAAGATTCACAGACTCAGGAAAGCATATTTGTACACGTAAACAACGTAAACGGCCCCATTAAGGAAAACGACACGGTTACCTTTGAAACAGAACGCGGCCCGAAGGGACTGAGCGCGGTTCGTGTAAAGGTTATCCATTAAGAGATTATCCTCATTATAAATAACCACCTCAACGGGTGGTTATTTATTTAGCCTTTCTCCAATTCTAAAAATGCCGTTTTGAAAATACTACTTCCTTCGGCTGGCCGTTCACCTTTACAGAGATTACAATACTATCGCTGTTTTGCGTTACCACTTCAAGGTCTGACAAAATCTCTTCGTCATTAATTATTCGCTCCCGATGTTCTCCAATTGCCGTTTCGGTGAAGAGACCCTTTCTTACTAATGTTACTCCAATGGCCATCCCATTGGAAGATCTCAAAGAAAAATGGTTATCATCATAATATACCTGCGGATAAAGCAGCACTGCCAGCAACGGTGCAGCCACCAGCAATGCAAAGATACGGTCTGCTAAAACGGCCAAAGGCACTAT
Organism: Ohtaekwangia sp.; assembly: GCF_036786105.1. Lineage (NCBI taxonomy): Bacteria > Pseudomonadati > Bacteroidota > Cytophagia > Cytophagales > Fulvivirgaceae > Ohtaekwangia > Ohtaekwangia sp. The sequence continues at coordinate 7,803 of NZ_DAIQRQ010000050.1, read as the reverse complement.
CAGCGGATAATATATATAAGCTCCAAAATATATTTTGGATATAAGAGGAAGCTTTCTTCTATAGAAGGCGAATATCATAGCACCCGTCAGCAAAAATACCATCCCGATGAAATGATCTATCCAGGCAGTTCGTAAAGACGTGTCTGCAATGGCAACCAGGCATGCATCGAGAAAAAAGATCAATCCCGAAATACAATGCCCTGCAATAAGATTACGCTCATAGCGGTCGGCCCAGGAGTTGGTAAAAAATGAAGATATAATAATCCCGACTAAAATTACCGCATATAGTACCGCCAAAACCATATTTACTTCGAGTTTCGTAAATATAGAATTAATCCCAACGGCTATTCTGTCAGCATATTTATTTTCTTCCGGATGATCTCCTTATCCGTTTTCGTTTTTGCAAGACTATAGGCAGTTTCGAAATTCAGCTTCGCCTTTGCATCGTTTATACCTTTATATAATTCGCCCAGCAACGCGAAGTAAAAGTGGTTGTTAGTCAGGTTTAGTTTCTCGGCTTCGGCAATCGCAATGGCATTGCCTTTTACTTTCGCCAGTGCATACGTGCGGTTTAATGCGGCTATAGGCGAATACTCTATCACCAGCAACTGATTGTATAGCTGCAATACAGCCTCCCATTTTTCTGAAGTGTCGGCCTTTATTGTAAACCAGTACGCAATGCTGGCTTCGATATGATACCGCGACAGTATATTTCCCTGTGATGCCCGATGAAGATACCAGGCACCTTGAGAGATGAGAGTTCGGTCCCAGAGATTTTCATCCTGGTCGTGATACAGGATCATCTCTCCTTTTGAGTCCTTGCGCGCTTTAAAACGCGAAGCCTGAAAACACATCAATGCATACAGTGCATGTACCGATGGCTGACTGGTTTGAGTATTCTCTATCAATAACAGGGTTAGCCGCATAGCTTCCTGGCAAAGGTCTTCGCGCAGAACACTGTCTTCACTTTCTGAATAATAACCTTCGCTGAAAAGCAGGTATAGGGTAGTCAGCACGGTTTCCAGGCGTTTAGCGATCTCTGCTTCATCCGGAAACCCGATCATTACTTTCTCCTGCCGCAGTTTCTCGCGAGCCCGGAACAATCTCTTATTGATGACATCTTTGTTCGTGAGAAAAGCATTGGCAATCTCTTCAATACCAAAGCCACAGAGTATGCGAAGCGATAAACCAATTTGCGCCTCCACCGGTATAGCAGGATGACACAATGCAAACAACATCTGCAACTGACTGTCGGTAATATTCTGTTCCGACAAGTCAATTTCAATTTCCTCCAGCAATGGTGTTGCTTCCTTTACCTGCTCGGTAATCTTACCGGCAAACAGGTTATGCCGATGTATATAGTTTTTAGCTTTGTTCTTTGCGGCAGCATACAACCAAGCCGTTGGGTTATCCGGAAGGCCTTTATAGGGCCATGTTTCCATGGCGAGTAAAAAGGTTTCACTCGCTATATCTTCGGCAACTTCTATGTGCTCAATGCCCAACCGCCTGGCAAGCACCGAAGTAATTTTTCTAAACTCCGTTCTGAATAAATGTGGTATCAGTTCCTGTTGCTGCATAACTTTCAAAACACTCAATGAAGAGAAGTTATTCGCTACACGTTAATCGTTATTAGAAAGATTCTATTAACGATTAACGTGTAGCGAATAACTTATTTTTCTGTGCTATTCTGTGAAATCTGTGGGAAATAAATGCATTTTATTCCCACAGATTTCACAGAATAGCACAGATCGTTTAGAGTAACCGTTAATATACTTTTCCCGATAACGATTAACCGGTAACGGATAACGACTAATGAACACCATCTCCCTTCGCGATCTTGCGTACTTCCATGGTGTTGCCTTCGCCCTGCAATACCGGACAACCTTTGGCAAACTCTACAGCTTCATCCACTGAATTGGCGCGTACAATGATAAAACCTCCAATGGTTTCCTTCACATCACCAAACGGCCCGTTAACAACAACCTTGTTCGACTTCACCACACGGGCATCATCGAATGGCAATCCCGTGCCGCTTACAAATTTGTTCTGTGCGGCAATGCCACCAATCCAGTCCATAGTCTGTTTCATCCATTGCTGCATTTGTTCCGGCGAAGCAATCTTGCTGCCATCTTCATGTCTCATAATCAAAGCGTACTCTTGCATGTGTTTTATGTTTAAGGTTTATAAATGTGTTACATTTATATGACAATCGGGATTACCGGATTTGGACATTCGCCCCCATTTATTTTTCCTCTTAATCAAAGATACTCTGCAAAAATCACAGCTGCATCTATAGCAACATAATCATCCCACTTTGTCAACTTCCGACCAAGACGATCAACCTGGTTTACAACAGGCAATGATCATTCATTCTATGAAACAAGATCACAAACGTGACAAAGTAGGATTATATGTATATATTTAATTCCGTATAACTCAATGTATGCGCAACCGTTCTGCCTTACTCTTCCTGCTGCTGGCGATGGCCTATACGGGTCGTGCACAGAGCGTTATATCCGGCAAAGTGATCGACAGTCTTACGCAACAACCCATTGCGTTTGTAAGTGTTACACTTCAGGATGGCAGGCATGGAACCAATTCGGATATTGAAGGAAACTTCAAGCTTTCCATTCCCACCGGATATACCGGGGCCGTTTTCTTGTCGCACGTAAGCTATCAGAAGGCAACACTACCTTTGTCGGCATTCCATCAAAAGACAACGATCGCACTGAAGCAAAATTCCACACTGCTATCAGAGCTTACTGTGCTGTCAGGCGAGAATCCAGCCTTTAAAATCATCCGCCAAGCGATAGAACATCGAAAAGAAAATGATCCTAAAAATCTGAAGTCATACAGCTATACTTCTTACTCCAAATTCCTGGTAACACCAAGCGAGCCCGATCGAAAAACAGATTCCCTGCTCTACGTCTGGCAACATCAGCCCGATTCGGTTAAACTCACTAAAGATCAGAAAGACATCATGCAATTCAATAAACTGGCGGAGATGTCGAATTTGTTTCTGAGTGAGTCTGTATCCGAAAAGAAAGTGATGAACCCGGGGCAGAGCAAAGAAAAGTTGCTGGCCTATAACATCTCCGGATTCAAGAGTCCCATCTTTAGCAGTGCTGCTATGGATGCGCAGCCTTTCTCTTTCTATGACGAAAATATAGCACTGTTCGGCAAAGAGTTCATCAACCCGATACAGCCTGGCACATTCAGACGCTACGATTTTTATATTGTAGATACGACCTACTATCATACCGATACAGTATATGTTATACAATTTAGTCCGCGTGAAAAAAAGTATTTCAACGGACTTGAAGGTCTTATCTCCATTTCTGTCGACAATTATGCTATAAAAAATGTAATGGCGTCTGCAGCCGATTCGTTGGCAATGGTAGGTATACGCTTTCAGCAGGATTATGAAAAGATTGACGGGCACTGGTTTCCGGTACAGTTAAACACCGATATGGACTTTCATAACCTCAACCTCGCAGGCCGCACGTTAAAAGCACAGCAACGCAGTTTCTTTAAAGAGATAAAAATCGATCCACCTGTGGATGCCCATGAGTTTGGCGACATTAAACTGGAGCTTTCGTCTATCAATAAAAATGTAAATGCGGCTATACTCGATCGATACCGAGTTGCTCCGCTGGATGTAAAAGAACTAAACACGATGGTAGCCATGGATACGATGATGCGCAAAGTACGCTGGCTCGATGGCGTCTTCGAGGCGCTTGCTACCGGATATATACCGGCGGGCTGGGCGGAGATCGATTTGAGCAAAGTAGCTTCTTTCAATCAATACGAAGGAACACGCATCGGCATGGGACTCTATACCAACGACCGATTTTCTAAATTAATAAGAGCTGGCGGCTTCTATGGCTACGGTATAAAAGATCATCAAAGTAAATATGGTGGCGAAGTGAAGCTCACATTCAACCGGAACCGCGATTTTTTTCTGCGCCTCTCCTATGCACATACCATCTATGAAACCGGCTCGCTGCATGAATATAACGAAGGACAATTTTTGAGCAACTCATCGTTTCGTAAGTGGGCCGCCTCACAATACGATGGCATTACAGCATACAAAACCGAATTCGGCTATCGCATACTGCCGAATATACATGCACTGGCATCTCTCGCCTACAACGAGATTAGGCCAACCTATGCGTACACCATGCAGGTGAACGGAGAACCACAAAGTACCTTTAACATCGCAGAAGGTGGATTCGCCATTCGTTATGTGCGGCAGGAAAGTTATACCAGCCTGCGGGGAAAGAAAATATTCCTTTCATACAAGTATCCGGTAATAACATTCGCGCTCACCAAAGCGCTGAATCTCTTTAATGCTAAAGACTTCCGGTATACCATTTACGATTTCACATTGAAACATCAGACGCGCTACACTGCCTTCGGAAAAACAATGGTTACAATAATGGCTGGTATAGTAGATGGCAATGCGCCCTATGGAAAGCTATTCAACGGTCGCGGTGGCAAGACTTCTTCGTTCTACGTAGAGAATAACTTTCAAACGATGGGATTATACGAATTTACAGCTTCAAAATATGTGGCTATATTCTTTCGCCATAATTTTGGCAACGTGCTGCTTCGTAAAAAATACTCTAAACCCGAACTGCTCATCTTTCAACATGCCAGCGTGGGCACACTTACGCACGCTTCGCTACATCAGGGTATACTTATTCAAAGCATGGATAAAGGCTACTTCGAATCGGGTATTGGGCTGGATAATATTATACGAATACCGTATATAGGTTTGGGATATTTTAATTTTGGCGGATCGATATTCTATCGCTACGGGCCGTACCAGTTGCCTGTGCAGAGTGATAACGTTGTGTATAGGGTAAATTTTACGTTTACATTGTAAAAAAAGATACCATAAAAGGTGGTAGTAAACACTATTAAAAAGAAACCGACAACTCATTGCTCATATTCGAATATTAATTGTAAATATATCCTCTGATAGCAGCTCTTGAAAACTACGTTGTATGAATATCAAATTTATCAATCATCTAGATCCTTTTTTAGAACAAGTTATTGCTTTAGGCAAACGGAACTCGGCTACACTTGGTTTAATGCCCCGAGATGCATATATAGATCAAGCAAAAAAGAAATGTATTGTGGTAACGCACGATGATGATATGGTGATTGGTTTTTGTCTTTTTAGAATAGCAGGTTCAAAAGACAGAATAGGAATAACACAAGTCTGTATTCATGAAAATCACAGGAATAGAGGTATTCCTAAAATACTTTTGGATGCAATCCAGAATAAATACCAACATCAATTCGCAGGTATGCTAGTAAGTTGCCGAGAAGACTATACACATGCGTGCAAATTGTGGGAAAAATACGGCTTTGTTATATTGAAGAGAACCAGGAGCAGGAGTTCGGAAGAAAAGTACTTGCTAAAGTTCTGGTTTGAATTTGGAAGACCTAATCTCTTTACACAAGAAGTCTCCACACTAAAAGTGGTGCTAGATCTGAACATTATCATCAAGCTAAGAGATTGTGATTCTTCCATAGAAGAAGTACATTTTTTAATGTCAGATTGGTTAATTGACGAAGTAGATTTTTTCTATGCAAAAGAAACTCTCAATGAAATACACCGAGACCAAGATCACAAGCGTACAGACCTTACTCGGCAGTATCTGAGTAATAATTTCAAGTCACTAACCTGCAATCCAAAGGAAATACAAAAATATCTGCCTAAGCTTGAAACCCTGCATCCAGGCGAGTCTGCTAATTATATTTCCGACCGCAAACAAATAGCTGAATGCAAAGCCTGTGAAGCCGAATATTTCATAACAATAGATAGTGAAATTTTAACGAGAAGGGAAGCCATCCAAGATTATTTAAACATACGAATACTACGCCCAAGTGAATTTATACTTGAACTCGATGAACTTAAAAACAAACAATTGTATGAACCTGCCAGGCTGCAAGGAGCTAGATATACTATTCAAAAAATCAATTCATCGCAATTAGCGTCCTGTATAGATATATTTCTTAATAAGAGCCATCAAGAAAAAAAGGCAGAATTTCAACAAGTGGTTTTCAACACTGTATCAGACTCTCAAAACTCCTGCGTAAAAGTCATTATTTCACCTGAAAACGAGAAAATTTGCATCTTCGGAATCAAATATCAAATCGAAAGTATAGAAGTGCCCTTTGTAAGGCTAAAGGAAAATGTCCTAAGGAATACACTATTCAATCAAATTCTAACAGAATTCATAAGAGATGCAGTAAACAATCAAAAAAGTATTATTGATATTCAAGAGAAAAGCTTACCAAGTGATTTTATTTCTATTCTTATTAGAAACGGATTCTTTAAATTACAAAACAGTTGGTGTAAGATAGCGCTGTCTGGAATATGTCACTCTGATGAGTTGCTTGATAGGTACTCACCCCTTGGTCAATATCAACATTTCACAGAAACACTTGGAATGGTAAGCAGCCTCAATAAAAATGAGAAAAATGAATTTTTGTTCGACATCGAACGAAAGTTATGGCCATTAAAACTTTCTAATATAGAGCGGCCAGTCTTCATAGTTCCGATAAAACCATACTGGGCATCTCAGTTGTTTGATTCAATTAGTGCTAATTCATTTATATTCGGGGCTCCACCAGAGCTATCATGGAGCAGAGAAAATGTATACTATAGAAGCGTCAAGCCTAATCTTGAAAAATATCCAGGCCTAATCCTATGGTATGCAAGCGAACAAAAAGACTTTCCTCGTAAAAAGGCCATTGTAGCATGCTCGTATCTTAACAATGTTGAAATTGGTGAGGCTAAGCGGCTTTTCACAGTATTCAAACGTTATGGTGTGTATAAATGGAAAGAGATATTTAAGTTAGCAGGAGAAAATAGCAGAAATCCCATCAAGGCATTACAATTCAGTGATACTGAGGTGTTTGAAAAACCGATAAAATTAAAAAGAGTTCAGGAAATTATGTTATCCGAGAACTTTAAAAAAAATACTTTTACATCACCAGTTAAAGTTAACTCAACGATCTTTAATAAGATTTATAAAGAAGCTAAACAAATCAAATGAGTAAATACGTCCTTTTATCAATTAAACAACAATATGTAGATAGGATTTTGAATGGGTCCAAAACAATTGAATTACGGAAATCAAAACCCAACGTTTCTCCTGGGGATTATGTAATCATTTACTGTACTTCACCAATCAAAGCAATCGTTGGTGTTGCCGCTATAAAACAAGTTATAACGCATTCTCCGGAAAGAATGTGGCAGCTTCATTCGAAAAGCCTTGGCATTGACAAGGAAAGCTATTTTAAATATTATAAAAGCTCGGAAACCGCCGTTGGCATTATGTTACAAAACGTAGTTAGGTTATCCGATAAAATATACCTCAACGCTATTAAAAAACAACTTCCGAAATTCACTCCACCCCAAACCTATAAATACTTTGTAAACTTTAATCCCCATGAAAAATTTTATCTAACTCCAATGTAACGATGTGGGCGAATTCACCCACACTTATCTTGTCAGCCTATTCTACATTTGCGCCTGTTAAACAATGAAGCACTTATGTCGATGGCAGCTTATTTATTAGACAAACCTCTCTCACCAAAAATTGAAGAGGCACTTAGAATATTTTTAAATCGCACGCCTCCTAACCGTCTCAGCCGCACGGTACGCTTGTTGCTCCTGGAATACCTGATCCACCAGCACGATTTTCTTCCTCTTGATTTTCACGTTTCCCTGGGAGATCTCTCCAACCTGTTCAAGTTATTCGATCAACTCGATGCAGCGACAAA
>NZ_DAIQRQ010000105.1:0-9730 GCF_036786105.1 Ohtaekwangia sp. | reverse complement strand
AGCCAGAAGCCAGCGGCCTTTTCCTCTCACAGCTCACAGCTCAAAACTCGCAGCTTTTAATATCTGCGCACCTGCCGGTCATGCTTGTTTCTGTACAGCGAGCGGCTTGCCTGGTTTTGCTCGCGCGTAATGTGTGCGCGTTCTCTGCGTGTTACAGTTCCATCGGCTTTTGCTCTGCGCTCGGTGCGTCTGATGTGGCGTTGGTCTTGTCGTGCGTGAACAGTTTCTCTGCGGGTAAGCTCTCCGCTGGCAACGCCTTGGCGGATGCGGGCACGCTGCGTGTGCTCACGTCTGTCTATACGGGGTGTAGAGGTTTGCGCGTAAGCCACGGTGGCAAAAACGATGAATGATACTAATGCAATGATCCGTTTCATAATCCGTTGTTTTAAAATCTGATGCTTTGACTATAGCGGGTGACAAAAGTTTAAAAGCGGGGTAAACATTATTAAGGTTGTCAAATCGGCAGCAGCCCCGTATCTTGAGCCTTAATTTTCACGCAAAGCTGTTAAGGTGAAGAGACTTCCTCTGTTAATTACCATCGGAATAGTGCTCGTAACGGTCGGGGGCTATTACCTATATGAACGATTTCTCGTTTCCCGGAATACATCTCCCTGGGAACTGGTACCGGAGTCTTCCATTTTTGTATATGAGACCAACGACTGCCTGCCCTGTGTGCAACAACTGGAGCAGACTTCTTTATGGTCCGTTTTTCGCAAAGCCGCATTTTACCAGAAGTCGGCAGATTCCCTTAAAATACTGTTTGATTTTATAGAGGCCCAACCCCGGGGTTTGCTGGTATCGGCACATCAAACCCGTAAAGATGATTTTGATTTTGTATTCTATAGCCCGCTATATCAATCCAAAATGCGTAACCTGCTCATGGAGCAGTGGAACAAGCTTAAAACAACGGAGCGTGAATTTAATGGGATAAAAATCCATGAGCTGGCAGGAAAGGGTCAAACGTTTTCGTGGGCAGAGGTGGATGATATATGGTTTGGAAGCTTTACCCCATTTTTGCTGGAGGATGTGATTCGTACTTATACAGGTGATGGTTCCACTTTTAAAAAGCAGTTTGCTGCGGTATACCAGATGCCGCATGTAAAAGAAGATGCCGGTAATCTTTACATCAATATCAAAAACTTTGGCAATTGGCTGGGATCATTTGCCAAAGTGCCGATCGACTTCGTGCGCGAAGTGGGCCACTCATCATTGTTGGATATAAAAGCAGACGAACAAACTTTTACCCTGAACGGCTTTAGCCTGGACAGTGCGAGCCAGGGATATATACTTTCCATCTTCAATAACCAGGTGCCGGTGCAGTTCAACATGAAGAACTATGTTTCAGAACGCTCCGTGATGGTAACAAGTTTTGGTATTAGCGATGGCGCAAAGTTGGGAGAGTCGCTGCAGGCGTACGCTTCGAAGAAGAATCCGCAGTTGCAGGATTCCGTGCGGCAGATCGACAGCTCTTCAGGCACACAGTTGCAGGAACTATACAAGACACTGGGCAAAGAACTTTCAGTCTGTTACCTGGAAGGACGGGAGAAGAGTTTATCGCGCGTGGTGCTCATCGAAACTACAAAGCCGGATGCGTGGATTACTACCTTTAACACCATCGCTCAGAAAAATAGTGTTGATACTGTTTTTTATGAACGCTTTTCCGATTATGAGATACGCGAAGTGCCTTTGCATGCTTTCCCCGAAAAACTATTCTGGCCGCTGGTGTCAGGTCTGTCTACCAGTTACTATACTTCCCTCGGCAATACAATCATTATAGGCGAAGATATAGACGATCTCAAAGCCTTTCTGGATGATATAGACAAGGAAGAAACGTGGGGTAAATCGGTAGCGCAAAATCATTTTCTTGAAACAACACTGCTGGAGGCCAACTTCAGTGTATACATCAATACACCGTTGGTGTGGAATATACTGGAAGATGCGTTGTATCCCAAGTGGCAGCAGTTCATTGAAGATAACAAGCTCGCCTTGCAGTCGATCGAGATGGGCGCGATACAGATGAGCCACCTCAACAATAGTTACTATACTAACATTACGTGGACGGGTGGAGAAGCACCGAAAAGTGAAGTTGCTGCAAAAGAAGAGAAGCGCGATAAACTCATCACCAGCTTTAGTGAAGGTATATATAAGTTCTTTGTAATACGCAACCATTTTACCAAACAGGAAGATGTGCTGGTGCAGGATTCAACGAAAGCAGTAAGCCTTGTATCGGCAGATGGTAAAGTACAGTGGAAGATTGACCTTGACGATTTCATTACCGGTGATGTGACGCAGATCGATTTCCTGAAAAATGGAAAACTTCAGTTTTTCTTTGCCACACCCGGTAAACTTCACATTATTGATCGCCTCGGTAATTATGTGAAGCCATATCCGCTGGATATAGAAGAGAAAGATGTTGAGTTTGCCAGCGTAGTGGATTATGATCATAGTAAAAATTATCGTTTCCTGGTAGCGGGTAAAAATGGCAAACTGTGGATGTACGATAAAGAGGGCAAGAACCTGGATGGCTGGAAACCAAAATCAACCGATGGAAGTCTGTTCACAGCGCCACAGCATCATCGCCTGCGCGGCAAAGACTATATATTGGCGGTGCGTGAAGACGGAACGGCTATCCTGATGAATCGCAGAGGCGAAACCCTTAAAAACTTCCCGCTGAACCTCGATGCACGTCCATTGGGTGATTATACCGTGGAGACAGGCAACAGCAATACTGCTGCTAACTTTGTTATTATATCGCGCGATGGTGCACGCATCAAGTTCGATGTTGATGGCAAGATTGTGAGTCGCGAGTCGTTGATCAAAGCAACACCCGAAGCCCGTTTCAGTATGGTGCTGGAAGAAAATGGTAAAGCATACCTCATTGTTCGCCAGGAAGCCCGGCAGCTGACCATTATGAACGAAGAGCTTAAGGAAATAATAACGAGCGATTTTGTAGGCAACAATCCTGCTGTAGTGTGTTACTACGATTTTGGCGGAGGCAAAGTATATATCACTATTACTGACAAGAGCCAGGATCTGTCGTTTGTATACGATGGTCAGGGTAAATTGCTCACCACGCTTCCAATGGAAAGCACAGCTATTGCTGTGCGGCCGATGCGTCAATCAAAACTACAGACGTATAGCACACTGGGCAAATCGCTTACCATGCAGCCGCTATAGAATAGATACGGTGCGCTAGGTTTGGTAATGCTGGTCGTTATGGAACATATATTGTGTATAGACTACAGGATATACTGCCAATGCTTTGCCGATTTGTAAGTACCTTACTGTTAAAATGCGTGTTATGGAAAATGAGCGGGATGAAATTATCGTCTTTCAGCAATTCGATAATACGATTGATGCCAACATCATAAAGACCAAGCTGGATGCCTATGGTATACCTTGTTTTCTGACGGAAGAGAACCTGGCCAATCTTTACCCCGGACAACAGCATGCTTTCTTCCAGGTGCGCTTGCATCTGTTTAAGCACGACTTGCAGGAGGCACAGCAGATACTGGCAGAAGTGAATCTGTTCGTGGAAGATGATTCGATGCCTGTGTGCCCGCAATGCCAATCCAAAAAGATAGAACGCGGTTTTTCACGCAAGCTCACCGATCAGTTTCTGGCCGGCCTCCATGTCTTATTCTTCGGTATTTTCTTTCCGCAACGCAAAATAAATCGCTGTAACGACTGCCAGCATGAATTTTAACAGGTGTCAGGCATACGCTTGTAAATCGTTGGCATGCTGACTACTTTAGTGCAAGAATCTTACTGAAATATGTCTGTTAAAACGATTGTAGGTATTATGGGGCCGGGTGAAAACGCAACCCCGGAAGACAATGAAATGGCTTTCGAACTAGGTCGCGCGCTGGCTAGCAACGGCTGGGTGGTGCTTACCGGAGGCCGCAGTTTCGGAGTCATGGACGCAGCCATGAAAGGCGCCCGCGATGTGGGCGGCCTTACCATTGGTGTAGTGCCAGATAGTAACGATCGTAATGCTTCCGAGAATGCCCAGATCAGAATTGTTACCGGCATGGGCAGTGCACGAAATCTTATTAATGTACTCTCCAGCAACATTATTGTAGTGCTGGGTATGGCTGCTGGCACAGCATCTGAAGTGGCACTCGCTATAAAATCCAATAAGAAAGTTATTCTTCTCAATCAGGATGAAATTACCATCCGTTTCTTCAAGAACATTGGTACCTATCGCGTAATGGTTGCCAAAACAGTAGATGAAGTAATTTTCCAGGTGAAAGATTACCTGGCTGTGCATCAGGCTGGTCTTACCACGCACGAGTAATTGTATCTATACGGGTATAAAAAACAGGAGGCTCTGTGAAGAGCCTCCCTAGATCCTTTCTTCTTTACCTTCGCCAGTATTACCTGGATTCAGGCTATATAGAGTTTGTTCTCAGCTTTTTATCCGAAATTCTCATTCCGGTAAAAGAAGCACCCCTAAAGATGAAAGTGATCTGATGCCCTTATACCTTAAAACCTGATGCCAGCGTGCCGATGCCTGAAAAACACATAAAAAAAACGGTGCAGGGAAATCAGTTTCTCAATGTGTAGAACTTCGGGGATATATAAATCCACATTGCTTTTCGTGCGACAAATCACAAGTATATATATGTGTTTAAAAAATAAAGGGCCCCTCATAGAAGGCCCTTTTGATCTTCGATTGCTTTGTTCTGCTTCCAGTGTCAGTGAAAGCTGAAAAAGACTTACAAAAGATCCGGATTATTATAGCTTTCTTTTACCAACGTTTTCTTTTAAACCATTTATACCTTGCGAAGCTTCAGCACCTACTTCTGCAGCTTCTTCTGTCGCACGGTCTTTAATTTCCGCCAGATAGCTTTTTCCTTTACCCATCCATTGGGCAATTTCATCCATCCAGTCGTCTGTAGTTTTCTTCAGATTTTTGCGAAGGTCTTCTCCTTTTTCAGGAGCAATGAGCATTCCAACAATGACACCGGCAGCGGCAGCTCCCAGTATACCGACAATGAGTTTTGTTGATGAGTTCATGATCGATGCTGTTTTTTTTAGTGATAACTGTATTCATTTATAGGTTACATACTTTGCTCGCACGCCTTAACCTTGTCGAGGTGTGCACGCAATTGAGGTAATGTCTGGTCAATTAGAATTTTAAGATCGGCATCCTGTGTTTTATCAAGGCGCGACTCAAAATTCTTGATCGTCTTCTCGTGCTTGTCAACCATAGTCTCGCACCATTCCTTGTTGAAGTCTTTCACGTTATCTTCTTTCGTTAAGTCTTCAATTTTCTTCTTTGCATCGTCCTTTTCTTCACTGGGAACCGTAATTGCTTTCAGGCTTGCAAAAGTCTGCAAATCCTGAAGTAATTTACTATGATCTTTTTCCAGCATCCTGGCTGTTTCCTTGATCTGCGAATTGTCAGATTTTTCTGCTGCCAGTTTCGCCAGGCTGATCTCCGCATAGTTAGCAGCTACCGTCTCTGCTATAAAATCAGCATCCTTCTCTTCCTTCCGATCTTCAAACTTTTTGTCATTAGACTCCTTCGCAATTTCATTTGTATCGGTAGTTTCCTTTTTACCGCACGAGACAGCCATTATTCCGGCGAATACAAGCGGTACTATACGTTGCACTTTCATAATATATAGTGGATAAGTGAATGATCAGTGTGTATGCGCGTACTGGTCGCGGTAACTTTTAATTGTATCGTGCGATGCCTTGATCGCCTGCCGCTGGTTTTCTACCAGGCTCTTGATACCAATAGGCCAATCTATGTTTTCTTCAAGCGCATCTTTATAAGATTGCAGGGCACGATCTTCACCAAACTCGCAAAGTTGCAAGGCCGCATGTACATCGTCTGCGGAGAAAGTAGTGCGCACATCCATCCATGCGCGGTATATATCACCTGCAGCAGAAGTGTCGTTGGCAGGTTCACCACCCAAACGTATTACTGCATCGGTAAGATTGCTTTTATATTGGCGGCTGTCGGCAGCCATTTGGGTAAAGATAGCTCTGATCTCAAAGTCAGTAGTATCCTTGATCTCATCAGCAGCTTTCTGATAGCCTTTAATGCGATCTAAGTTTGTACGTATAAGATCATTCAGAATGCTGATAACTCTTTCATTCGTTTTCATACCTGTAATTTTTAAGTACTGTAAAAAATGTCAGCGACTTACTGACACATTCAAGCGTTCAAAAAAACATGCCACATACCTTCTTTCAAGTCCATGCCATACCAACTTGTTTTTGAGTAGTATATACCGCAGTGGCCTATACACCTGTGCATAAATCCCACAGTTTATATTAATAGTATTTCAGGGCGTTTGTTTAGTTTACGTTATAACATTGTATTGCGATGCCGTAGAGAAATTCAGCAGTGCGCTGCTTGTATTAGTTTGATGTAGAATATTTTTCTCACCTAAGAGTGAAAATCTTACTGATTAAAGCAGATGCTAAAAAAGGCATGGATATTTTCTGACCCTTGGCAGAGTATCACGTGGTAAAAAAATATAATAAAAGAGTATAAAGAGACTATTGTCAACTAAAAGTATAATGTTATGATACCTGACAAAGTAGTGTATACGGATGGACATGATGTTACAGTAACGGATTCAACGTTTCGGGTAAAGAGTACATCGTATAGTTTGAAAGGAATTATCAAGTATGGGCTGCTGATTATGCGTCCGCAGCGAATGCCTGGTATACTGCTATTGCTCATCGGACTGATATTAGTGTTTTGTGGATTTATAGACGTATTTCCTGCCAATGCCTTTGGTGAAATTCGTGCGAATGGAGAGTATGTAAATGCCAATACGATTGTGATGGGTGTAGGTGCTGCCTTGATGGTAATTGGTACACTCGTTGCCGTGTTGATTCGTGAACGATATGCCGTTCGCATTGCTACCGCAGAGGGAGAGAAGAATGCCGTGGTGAGTCATCGCAAAGAATATATAGCGCAGATCGTAAACGCACTCAACGAAGCTTTGCGTTTTGAACACCCGGACGCAGGCAATTCGTTTATTGCTGTAAAAGAGTAAGAGATTACTTAAATTAGCCAAAGATCTGTCCCTGCGATTGCCGGGGACAGATCTTTATTCATTTAACCAACCGTGAGTATGATAAAAATCTTTATCGCTTTGCTTGTTATTTTTATTATATATGCCGGATACGACCAGTCTCCTCCCCGCAAGCCGCCCGGTTTTCTGAAGAAAAAACTATCTGATTCGTTATCCGTTTATTATTTTGCGCGAACTGCCAAACGCCGGCCGGTTGCCATGGCCTATAAGAACAGGAAGCCCTTCACTGAAAAGTATACCAAGACCCTTGGATATAGTCCACGTCAAGCATACGTAAAAATGAAATCAGGCGTTAAAAAATTTATAGGTCAATAACTACCTCCATGTACGAGCAAAAGGAAATCAACATCATACGCGATTACATGCTGCGGGCCGACCAGACACTGGCCGTGGCAGAAAGCGTTACCTCCGGTCATATTCAAGCAGCGATATCACGTGCCGAAAATGCTATGAAATTTTTCCAGGGCGGTATAACGGCATATAATGTCGGACAAAAATACAGACATCTGCAAGTAGAGCCTATACATGCTATTGCCAACAATGCGGTGTCTGAACGCGTAGCCATGGAAATGGCCGATCAGGTATGCTCACTTTTTAAAAGTGACTGGGGTATTGGCATAACCGGGTATGCAGCACCTGCACCAGAGTTTTCAGTAGAAGAGCTGTTTGCCTTCTATTCTTTTTCCTTCCGCGGAAGGAATCTGGAGGTAAGAAAAATTATAGCACCCTCCAAGACTCCATGGGAAGTGCAGCAATTTTATACAGAGGAAGTTATCCGCGAGTTTGCATCTACCATTGTGTAGCCGTTAATCGTTACCCGTTACAGGTTAATCGTTGTCGGTGCTACTGCTACGGTAAACGTGTAACCAATAACGATTAACGGCTAACAACTCTGATTCTATTCTCAATATTTTGCACACCCGATATATAGGCTATAATATCTTCAGCATGGCGTTTTGCGTAGCGATCTTCTACGGTTCCGGTGAGCAATACATCGCCGTTGGTTACAGTCACCTCTATATCTGTGGCATCAATATGTGGATCGATCGTCAATCGGTCACTTACATCTTCGCGAATGCGTTCGTCTGAGCGCTTGTATCCTTTTGGACCTTTGCCGCGATGGGGTCCCCAAGTGTTGTATATAGAAGTATATTTTCCGTAGGGCTCATGTTGGCTGTATTGACCACTGTAGCGTTCGCCATAGCCGCGGTTATGGTCAGCATCATGTTGTTCGTGCCAGTGGCCCGAGTCGGTATTATACCCGCGATTGCCATAGCCGCCTTCGTAACTTCCGCCTCGCCACGTACGCTCACTACCATAATAGTTCGTGTTGAAATCACGATCGTAAGTCGGTTCGTTTAGCTGGTTTCGCCGCGGCTCGTTATGCCGGCTGCGCTGCATATCGTTGTCGCGACTGTGTCCCGGACGATTGCTATTATGAGCATCGTTATTGTCATAGCGATGATCGTATTCCTGTCGGGCATTCCAGGGAGTATAGTGTCTCCTTTTGTTAATACGTCTGTCGTTTATCATAACCTTAAATGAATTGCCGTTTGAAAAGTCAGAAGAATAAAATTGTGCCTGCAAATAAAAAACGTTTGCAGTTGGCCAGATCAATCACAAGTTTTAAATGATGGACGATAACAGAATTACTCGACTATAATTTTGTTGAGTTCTTCCATTACCAACGGTTTCTCCAGAATGCGAAAAGATGAAGCAGAAGTTTTGGGAACCTGATAAGCACTAATGAGGTTGAGTTGCGCTGTAGGATGATTGACGAGTATATATTCTGTTTTCCCCCATCCCAGTCCGTCCGGAAGATTATTGTCCAGAAAAATATAATCTGGTTTTACCTCATCCAGTATCCGCATGCCATCGGATAATGTAAGGGCATGATACACCTCATAATTTTTTGGTGCGAAGAAGCTTTTCATCAATACCCCAAAATCCTGTTCATCATCAATCAATAGTATCTTCTTCATATCGTGGTCATTTTAAAATCTCCTACCAATAGATAAGTGCCTTTTTTACACCCGAAAAAGCATTTACCAATTGATAACTGGGTATGGCGCTCCCCATCTGCGCCTCTTTTATTTTGATGGTATAAAGTATATCCTTTCATAAGTATGCCAGGAGATGCTCTGCATAGGAGCTAATATATTTTTTACAGTGGAACAGGTATGTGTTTTTCCCGGCCTTTTGTATGGATAATATTGACCAGAAAGTAAGAGCCTTCTTCCAGGCTTACGAAGATCGTTTCATGCGCGCCCTGCATGGCGACAATGCTATTGAAGGGCCTGTTGATGACGTAGAAGGCACCGTAAATGCTTTTGCAGAACATTTTATAGAAGCGAGTCCGGCAGGTGTGCAAGTCGGTAATAACGATGAGACTTTTCGTGAAATGATTCCAAAAGGAAACGACTTCTATAGAAGTATTGGAACAAAAAGGATGAAAATCCGCGATATTATTGTTTCCCCACTCAACGAACACCACGTGATGGCTACTGTACATTGGGATTCGTGCTACCAAAAAAAGAACGGCACTGAGATATCGATCGCATTCCCTGTAATATACCTTCTTCAACACCTCAACGGCGATCTGAAAATATTTGCCTATATAACCGGCGATGAGCAAGGCGCGTTGAGAGATGCTGGCGTGGTGTAGGGAG
>NZ_DAIQRQ010000104.1:6025-9821 GCF_036786105.1 Ohtaekwangia sp. | reverse complement strand
AAAATGATCTACATATCCCGCAAAGAACATTTCAACGCGGCACATAAGCTTTATAATCCTCAGTGGACGAAGGAAAAGAATGCCGAAGTTTTCGGCCCTTGTGCTAATGAGAATTGGCACGGACATAATTTTGATCTGATCGTAACCGTAAAAGGAACCCCCGATCCAGATACCGGCTTTGTTGCCGATCTTAAAAAATTGAGTATTATGATCCGTGAAGAGGTTATTGAAAAGCTCGATCATAAGAACCTCAATGTCGATGTCGATTTTATGCAAGGTAAACTTGCCAGCTGCGAGAATTTGGTAATAGAGATATGGAAGATATTGGATGCGAAACTGCCGTCTGTAACCTCTTATGGAAAGCTTCACAGCGTTCGCCTGTATGAAACCCCTCGTAACTACGTTGAGTACTTCGGTGAATAGAATCTGGATTCATTGTACTTCATATATCCTAATTTGTATTTTTAAGCATGCGATATTATATCATTGCCGGAGAGCGTTCAGGTGATCTGCATGGAGGCAATCTGGTGAAGGCGCTCCGCCAACGCGACACAAACGCTACGTTTCGCGGAATGGGAGGAGAGTCTATGGCGAACGCAGGTGTCGATCTCATGGTGCATTACGGAGATCTCGCGTTCATGGGGTTTATTGAGGTTGTTACTAACATCAATAAGATATCCAACTATATTAAGCAATGTAAGAATGACATTCTGAAGTTTAACCCGGATGTAGTTATACTCATAGACTACGGAGGCTTCAACAGACGCATTGCTAAGTTTGCTAAAAAGAAAGGCATTAAAGTCTTTTACTATATTCCGCCTAAAGTGTGGGCCTGGTATCAAAGCAGAGCGTTGGAGCTCAAGCAGAATGTAGATCAGATGTTTGTGATTCTTCCCTTTGAGAAATCATTTTTTAAGAAGTTTGATGTAGATGTAGATTATGTTGGCAATCCAGTGCTCGATGCTGTAAAAGCGCACGAAGCCGATGATAAATTTTTAACAAAGAATAACCTCAATGAAGCATCGCTGGTTGCTCTTTTGCCCGGCAGCCGTAAACAGGAATTAAAAACCATTATACCGTTAATGGCTGGCGTTGCTAAACAGTTTCCTGATAAGCAATTTGCAGTGGCTGCAGTACGTGATCTCGATCAAACGCTATATGATCCTTTACGTAATTTACCTAATGTAAAATTTGTTGTTGAAGATACCTATAATTTACTTCAACATGCTAAAACAGCCATCGTAACATCCGGAACGGCAACACTGGAAACTGCGCTCTTCCGGGTGCCTCAGGTGGTGGTTTACAAGACTGCCTTTTTAACGTATTATATAGTGAAGCTACTCATCAAAGTGCCCTATATTTCACTCGTTAATTTAATTGCTGATAAAGAAGTTGTAAGGGAAATGATCCAGGGAGATGCGAGTGTGGAGAAAGTATCGAACGAACTCGCTTTGTTATTGAATGATTCCAGTTATCGTCAAAAGATGCTGGATAATTATGATTTCATCATTAAGATTCTGGATACCGGTTCTGCTTCTGAAAATGCGGCCCGGCTTATGGTGGGATACTTACAAAAAAACTGATTTGTAAAGAATATAGATACCCTTTACAAATCAGCTTATCTGATTAGGCTGCTTTCAATTTGCTGTACTGTGACTTGCTGAATTTCTCTTCAGCATACGCACGGTTGATGACTAAACGATCTGTATTTTTCTCAGATGGTAATTCAAACATAGCATCGTTGATGATCGCTTCGCAGATACCACGCAAACCGCGGGCACCCAGTTTGAACTCCATCGCTTTTTCTACTATAAAATCGATCGCGCCTTCTTTAAATTCGAGCTCGATCTCTTCCATGTCAAACAGCTTTTTGTATTGTTTGATGAGGGCATTCTTGGGTTCAGTCAAAATGCGTTGCAGAGTTTCGCGATCTAACGGATTCAGGAATGAAACTACAGGCAAGCGACCAATAAGTTCAGGTATCAGTCCGAAACTTTTCAAATCCTGCGCTGTAATAAACTTCAGCAAGTTGTCTTTATCAATATCCCCAGGATGTAACCCATCATGTCCGGCAACAAATCCCAGCGGACGAGTATTCAAGCGATTACCTATAAATCTGGATATTCCTTCAAAGGCACCGCCGCAGATAAAGAGTATATTTTCCGTGTTCACCGTGATCATCTTCTGATCAGGATGCTTGCGTCCTCCCTGAGGTGGAACGTTTACTGCAGTTCCTTCAAGTAGCTTGAGCAATGCCTGCTGAACACCTTCACCACTCACATCGCGGGTAATAGAAGGATTGTCAGATTTACGGGCTATTTTATCGATCTCGTCAATATATACGATGCCACGTTCAGCAGCTTCTACGTTGTAGTCGGCCGCTTGTAGTAAGCGTGTCAAAATGCTTTCAACATCTTCCCCTACATAACCGGCTTCGGTTAATACAGTGGCATCTGCTATACAAAAAGGAACCTGAAGAATTTTGGCAAGCGTGCGCGCCAGGTATGTTTTACCAGTACCGGTTTCGCCAACCATAATGATGTTGGATTTTTCAATGGTTACATCACTGTCGAGTTTGCGCTGCATCAATCGCTTATAGTGATTGTATACTGCAACTGACATAACCTTCTTGGCCTCATCCTGACCGATAACGTATTCGTCAAGAAATTTCTTGATCTCGCGAGGCTTTACAAGTTTAAAGTTGGGAGAGAACCCAGCTTCGGTTTTGCTTTTCTTCTCTTCGCTGAGAATTTGGTTAGCCTGCGTTACGCATTTATCACAAATGTGGGCATGTATACCCGAGATCATCAGGTCTACGTCTTTTTTGCTTCTACCGCAAAATGAACAGGTAACTTCAGCCATACGTTAAATTAAATTAAAAACCGATGCTCAGAATAACCTCAAAGGTACTGAATATTCTGAACATCGGTTGGACAGAAAACGTGCGGAAACGTTAGTTTTTCTTACGCTCCAACACTTCGTCTATAAGACCATATTCCTTCGCTTCCAGTGCGCGCATCCAGTAGTCGCGATCAGAATCCTTCTCTATTTTCTCATATTTCTGGCCGCTGTGCTTTGACAGGATGTTATAAAGATCCTTTTTCACCTCGAGCGTTTGCTTCAGGGAAATCTCCATATCGGAAGCTTGTCCTTGCATGCCGCTCATCGGTTGGTGAATCATAACACGTGCGTGTGGAAGAGCAGAACGCTTTTTCGCAGCGCCCGCAGTCAATAGAACAGCTCCCATAGAAGCTGCCAACCCCGTACAGATAGTAGCTACGTCCGGATTTACATATTGCATGGTGTCGTAGATACCAAGCCCCGCGTATACAGAGCCTCCCGGGCTATTGATGTACATGATGATGTCTTTGCGCGGATCTGATGATTCAAGGAAAAGCAATTGTGCTGTAATCAGGTTAGCAACCTGATCGTCAATACCCATTCCCAGGAAAATGATGCGATCGGAGATAAGGCGGGTAAACACATCTATTGCACGGAAGTTTCCCGGGCGCTCTTCAATCACATATTGTGTCATATTCTGAATTTGCTGTGCATAGCTGTCAACGGTATTACCGCTCATCCCTAAATGATGTACGGCGTACTTTCTGAATTCATTGTTATACTGCATATTAATAATGGATAATTACGTTGGCGAATTTCGATTGAAATAATGGTAATCTTAGCTATCCAAGTTCAAAATTCCAACCATTCGGTTCTTTAAACCCATTTAAAAAGAAAATGGTTTTAACCCGGATTGTTACCGGACTAAAACCATTGACGTAAAGCTTGTTAGTTT
>NZ_DAIQRQ010000104.1:0-5925 GCF_036786105.1 Ohtaekwangia sp. | reverse complement strand
TGCTCAAATTCTTTGCTGATAACTTCTTCAGTAACCTCGCCATTGCTGCTTGATTTGAGCCAGCTCTTCAGAAAGTCATCCGGTAGGTTAATGGATGTATTTTGAATGAAGTAATCTTCGATGTTGTGATCGAGGAAATGTTCCGCTTCGCGCTTGTAGTTCTCGCTTATCGTTTCTTTTACTTTATTAATAAAGTCTTCTTCAGTGGTAACTACATCTTTACCGAATACACGGTCGAATAATTCGGAGTTTACAGCAGCAGGCTCTACACGGCTGATGGTATTGATCTTGAAAGTATATTTTCCTTTCGCAGCCTTTGCTTCTTCTTCAGAAACACCGAGGAGTTGAGCTACGTCGGCATCTTCGGTAAACAGCTTGCTTATTTCGAATTCAACCTCTTCATCTTTCTTCAGCCCGATGAATTTCTTTTGTTCTTTCTTTTCTACTTTTTCGATGGCGATGAACGCGTGCTCCTTTTTAAAGTCGCCTTCTTTCGCGCTCAATTCTCCAAAAAGATTATCGTCAGCCTCAGAAGTTTCAGGATAACTTACTTTGCCAAAACGTTTCTTCAGATCGGTAAGAGTCTCATCGATTGTCTTTTGATCTACTTCGATCGGATAAGAATTTACTTTTACCTTAGAAGATACTTCATAGCTGAAATCTTCCACCATGCCAATCTCGTACTCAAACTCGAAATCTTTTTGTGCATCCCAATCAATCTGGCGGGCCTTCTCCTGGTTAGGAAGCGGATCACCTAAAATCTTGATGTTGTTATCTTTGATATAGTCAGAAAGCTTATGAGAAAGCAGGTGATTGATCTCGTCAACGAGGATAGATTTTCCGAACATTTTTTTGATCACACCACTCGGAACTTTCCCTTGGCGAAAGCCTTTGATGTTGGCTTTGCGCGAATAATCTTTTACTTTTTCTTCAACGTGGGGTTGATAATCACCTTCGGTTAATTTAATTTTAATTACACCTTCAGTGTTGGTCTTTTTGTTCAGTGTTATTTCCAAAGCTTATAACGTTTGATTATTTACCTAAGAAGCCAGAAACCCTCAATGCCCGCGTATTGTTACGAACATAGAGGGTTAGATGGTCCGGATGGAGGGACTCGAACCCCCACGCCTTGCGGCACCAGATCCTAAGTCTGGCACGGCTACCAATTACGCCACATCCGGAAATTGGAGGCGCAAATTTAGAGATTATTCAGAAATAAAGAATAGTTTACGATTTTAATTAATTAACTGCGGAAAAGGGCTCAAAATTCCTTAAAATCCGCCTCAAATTAATAGATACTACATGATGGTAATCGATGCTGAGCAGGAGAAAAAAGAGATCATCAGTCGTTATAGAAGATTACTACGCAAAGCCAAGCCTATTCTAAAAGATGGCGATGCTAAACTGATAAAAAAAGCCTTTACCCTGTCCCTTGAAGCGCATAAGGACATGCGCAGAAAGTCTGGGGAACCATTTATTTTCCATCCGCTGGCTGTAGCGGAAATATGCGTGGAGGAAATCGGGCTGGGTACCACCTCAATTATAGCAGCCCTCATGCATGATGTGGTAGAAGATACTGACATTGAGCTTGCTGACATTGAACGGATGTTTGGCAAAAAGATCGCCCGCATTATCGATGGTCTTACAAAGATTCGAGGTGTTTTTGAATATGGAACTTCGCAGCAGGCTGAGAACTTCCGCAAAATGCTATTCACCTTGTCGGAAGATGTGCGGGTGATCCTCATCAAGCTGGCCGATCGCCTGCACAACATGCGTACACTCGACAGCATGCCGCGCAACAAACAGCTAAAAGTTGCCAACGAAACGATCTATCTCTATGCTCCATTGGCGCACCGTCTGGGGCTAAATGCCATCAAAACAGAGCTGGAAGATCTTTACCTACGCTTCACTGACCGCCCGATATACAGTTCTATCGCAGAGAAAATAGATGCCACAAAAGCTGCACGAAATAAATTCATCAAGCAGTTTATGGTTCCTATTAAAGAGGAGCTGGATAAACTCGGTATCGAATATGAGATCAAGGGTCGCCCCAAGTCCATCCACTCTATATGGAATAAAATGCGCAAGCAGAATATACCTTTCGAAGAGGTATTTGACCTGTTTGCCATCCGCATCATACTCGATACCTCTATGGAACATGAGAAGGCGTTGTGCTGGCAGGTATATTCCATCGTAACGGATTATTACACACCGAACCCCGATCGCCTTCGCGATTGGATCAGTACACCGAAAGCCAATGGTTATGAATCGCTGCACACCACGGTTATGGCGAAGAACGGGCAGTGGGTGGAGGTACAGATTCGAAGCAAACGCATGGATGAAATTGCTGAGAAAGGCTATGCGGCGCACTGGAAATATAAAGATACCAATACCACGGCAGAATCCAACCTCGAAAAATGGCTGGCACGTGTGCGTGATCTGCTCGAACAGAATAATCACTCTGCCTTGGACTTTGTTGATGATTTCCGCGGTAATCTTTTTAGTGAAGAAGTATTTGTCTTTACTCCTAAAGGCGAACTAAAAACATTGCCTTATGGAGCTACTGCGCTGGATTTCGCTTTTGAAATTCATACACAAGTGGGCTCCAAATGCATTGGTGCCAAAGTCAATAATAAACTGGTACCCATCAACTATGTGTTGAAGAATGGCGACCAGATCGAAATCCTTACTTCCGCCAAACAGAAGCCGCATGAAGACTGGCTGCGTTTTGTAGTGAGTTCCAAAGCCAAGTCGCGCATTAAAGATGAACTGAAAGAAGACAAGAAGAAATCTGCAGAAGAAGGAAAAGAAATTCTGCTGCGAAAACTTCGTCAGCTGAAAGAAGATCCTACACAGCAGTTACTGGAACAGATGCGTGAGCATTTCAAAGTGCAGGCGAATTTCGAATTATACTATCGGGTGGGAAGGGGTTTCATTACTGCGGCCGACATCAAGAAGTTTGTTGAAAATAAACCGACTTCTCCGCTCAAAAACCGTCCAAATGTTCAGGTGGCAGATGCGAAAACCATCGAGCAGGAGATTACGAAGATGAAAGGTCGCTACGAAGATATCCTGCTAGTGGGAGAGGATATGGACGTGGTAGATTATAAACTCGCCAAGTGCTGTACACCAATTCCTGGTGATGATGTTTTTGGTTTTGTAACGGTTAGTGAGGGGATAAAAATCCACCGCACGAATTGCCCGAACGCCCCCGAGTTGTTATCGCATCATGGCAACCGGGTTGTAAAGGCTAAGTGGACTTCTCAACATGAAGTGGCATTTCTTACCGGTTTGAAGATTCGTGGTACTGATCGGGTAGGCCTTATTAATGATGTTTCGAAAATCATTTCGGAAGAGTTGAAAGTAAATATGAGCTCCATGTCCATTCACACCGACTCCGGAATCTTTGAGGGCGAGATTATGCTTTATGTAAATGACACCCGTCACCTCGAACAGCTCATAGAGAAACTGCGTAGTGTGGAAGGAGTGGTGAAAGTGAGCCGTTTTGATTCAAAAGAATAAGCATTGACAAATATTCTTGGAATAGACGATGGACTGTTTTGCCGGTCAATCCACGCATGTGGTGCCTCACATGGTTTTAAGGTTAACTCCCTGATTATACGGAGAGTTATAACAAGTAGTGCAAATCATCCAAACCTGATTATCTTTGCCCGTTAATTCATGGCACTCAATCCAAAATTATACGAAGAAGTAAAGAAGATCTTCACCGCATACCTTGAAAACAAGGAATTACGGAAAACACCAGAACGCTACGCGATCCTGGAAGAGATCTATTCTCGCGATGGTCATTTCGATGTAGAATCACTCTACATCAGCATGAAAAATAAAAATTACAGGGTAAGTCGTGCCACCGTCTATAATACGCTGGATCTTCTCGTAGAATGCGACTTGGTAAGTAAACATCAATTCGGCAAGAACCTGGCCCAGTACGAAAAGTCGTATGGATATAAACAACACGATCACCTGATCTGTACCGAATGTCATAAAGTGGTTGAGTTTTGTGATCCGCGCATTCAAAACATTCAGAATACAGTAGAGGAGATTTTACATTTTAATGTTGTGCACCACTCCCTGATATTGTACGCATCCTGCACCAAGCAGAATTGCGAGAACAAGATTGCCGCTTCAAACTAGCCTATGAACTTCACCCACGAAATAAAAAAAGAACGACTGCTGATTAGCCTTTCGGGAGATCTGATCGGAGAAGACAACGGCACCGCTATTCTGGAGATAGCCACGAACGCCATTCACGAAAAAGTGCTGGCCTGTATAATTGATATTTCGAACCTGCGCTATATTAATAGTAGCGGTATTGGCGTGTTAATTACGATTCTTACAAAATTCAGAAATAAAGGCGGAGAGGTTTATTTGATGAGGCCATCCGAAAGTGTTCAGAAGTTATTGGTTATCACCAAGCTGAATGCAATTTTCCAGATCATACAATCGGAAACAGAAGTAATTAAGTAAACTATATATTTAAGATTTTCACGAATGTCTAAGGTAGATGTTTTATTGGGCCTTCAATGGGGCGATGAAGGTAAAGGAAAGATTGTGGACGTACTGGCACCGAAGTACGATGTTGTTGCAAGATTTCAAGGAGGTCCCAACGCAGGTCACACCCTAGAGTTTGATGGCATAAAACACGTTCTGCATCAAATACCTTCTGGTATTTTCAGAGAAACCACCCGGAATGTGATAGGGAATGGTGTTGTATTAGACCCAATCATTTTCAAAACCGAAATTGAAAAACTGGCCAAGTACAACCTCAATACCAAAAAGAATCTTTTTATATCCAAAAAAGCAACATTGATCCTGCCAACACACCGTTTATTGGACGCTGCTTACGAAAAAGCAAAAGGCGAGAATAAAATCGGATCAACCTTAAAAGGTATTGGCCCTACCTATCAGGATAAGATAGGAAGACAAGGTCTGCGCGTTGGAGATATTCTTGCCGATAATTTCAAAGACCGTTTGAAGAAACTCACAGATATCCACTTCAAGATATTGAAAGAACATCAAGTAGAGTTTAATTGGAATGAATTGGAAAGCCAGTTCCTGGATGCTATAGATTTCCTGAAAGGATTCAATCTCATTGAAAGTGAATATTTCCTGAACGAAGAATTAAAAAGAGGCTCCAGTATCCTGGCAGAAGGTGCACAGGGAGCATTGCTTGATATAGATTTTGGAAGCTATCCATTCGTTACCAGTTCCAATACTGTTACAGCCGGTGCCTGCACAGGGCTCGGTGTGGCACCTCGAAACATAGGAGAGGTGTATGGAATCTTTAAGGCGTATAGCACCCGCGTTGGCAGCGGTCCGTTCCCAACAGAATTGTTGGACGATCAGGGAGAATTAATGCGCAAGGAAGGAAATGAGTTTGGATCTACAACAGGAAGACCTCGCAGATGCGGATGGATTGACTTGCCTTCATTAAAATATTCGATCATGATCAACGGTGTTACACAACTATTGATGATGAAAGCAGATGTGCTCAGTATTTTTTCGACCATAAAAATTTGTACAAAATACCAGTTGAAAGACGGTACAATCACCGATATGATACCGTACGAGCAAGTCAATGAAAAAATTTCTCCAATTTATACTGAGATGAAAGGATGGAATTCTGACTTGCGAAAATCAAAACAAAGTTTGCCATCTGAGTTAAATGACTATATAAAGTTTCTGGAAACTGAACTAAATGTTCCTATAACATTGGTATCAGTAGGCCCTGATCGTACCGAGACTATACATCGGAATTAACACTCTCGTAAAATATTTTTAATCAGCACTTGCAGCACCAAAAGCTTCTTCTACCTTTGCAACCCCAATCGCAGTCGGCGAGAGAAAAGGCAGAAGAATTTTGACATTTTGGAGTAGATCTTGATTTTTTGAGGGGTTGTTGAA
>NZ_DAIQRQ010000103.1:0-9824 GCF_036786105.1 Ohtaekwangia sp. | reverse complement strand
GGAAGAATATGAATAACAGTGATGGCAAAAAGATACGATCCTGCAAATACAAGCAAGAGTCTGAAGTTGGTTCCCTTGCCTTTTGGAACTAGATATACCAGAAGGCCCGAGAGCAGCGGTGTGAGGAAGAGTACAAGTAATTTAAGTGTCATGTAAATATATAATTCAGCGTTCCAGTGTGATTCTGTTTTTTATACCGGCAGTAATGAAAGTTTCAATCGGCCCGGTGAGCGTGGAGTACATTAATATAGCATCCAGGTCTTTTCGTTTGCTCAGCAATTTGATAGCTTGTGTATGCCCCATTACCATAAAGGCAGTGTCCCACGCATCGGCAGTGGTGCAGTCTTTGGCAAAAACGGAAGCACTTAACAATGGCAGGTCGGCCGGATAGCCGGTTACCGGATCAATGGTATGCGAATATTTTTTGCCATCGATCTCCCGATAGTTGAAATAACTTCCTGCCGTGGTATACGATTGATCTTTTACTTCCGCGTAAGCTTTAAAGAACTGATTGTCGCGCGTAGAGTTGGGGTCCAGTATACCGATCGTCCAGGCTTTATTCTTCTGTATATTTTTACCGATCGCCATGCCTTCTCCTCCCAGTTCCACCAGCAGATTGGTAACACCTTTCGATTGTAAAAAAAGTGTGATCGCATCGGCGCCATAGCCCTGACCAATGCCACCAAAATCAAGTTGAACACGCGGGTCCAGTTTGATGAGGCTGTCTTTTGTGATGCGAATCTTTTGGAAGCCTACAAATTGTTTCAGGGAATCGATCTTTGCTTGTGTCACGTGAAACGATTTTCCCGGACCAAATCCCCAGGCATTTACCAGGGGCATTACCGTTGGATCGAAAGCTCCCTGCGATTCACGATAAACTTTTTCGGATGTATAAAGAATCGAGCGCAGGTGCGAATTGCTCAGCAAGATTCCTCGTGTTGATTTGTTGAATAACGAAACTTCAGCCGTTGGATCGTAGGTATTAATAGCGTGGTTCACTTCCCGAAGCACAGAATCCACCGATACTTTGTAATCTCTTCCGTGCTCATCGAAGTAAGTGATATGGTAGGTAGTGCCCATCGTGCGCCCTTCTATATGGAGGGCATCTGTTGGCTGATGCAAGGCCAGCGAACAGTAGAACAACATGACGATGAGCGAGTAGGTCATAAGTGAATCAACACGCAAGGTACACGTTAAAATGCAAATGCAACAATGTTGCTGATTTTGATTAACCCGTTTTGGGCTTAGACAGTTCGTTCTTGCATCGGTTTTTCTTCTTTGTAATTCAGCGAGCCGATAAAGTCGATCAATAGTTTTTTTTTATGACCTTTACCACAAACAATAAAGGACCACGATCCAATGCGCGAGGACTACCTGAAAAGTGATGGCGAAGGCTTGAATGCTACAGAGAAGGAAATTGAGAAGGCCCTTCGCCCGTTGTCGTTTGATGATTTTACCGGGCAGCAAAAGGTTGTGGATAACATCAAGATCTTTGTGGAAGCCGCCCGGCAACGCAGTGAGCCATTAGATCATGTACTGTTGCACGGCCCTCCGGGATTGGGCAAGACTACGCTCTCTAATATTATAGCCAACGAGCTTCAGTCCAATATTAAAATTACGTCAGGCCCGGTGCTCGATAAGCCAAGCGACTTGGCCGGCCTGCTTACGAACCTCGAGGCACACGATGTTTTGTTTATCGATGAGATACACCGGCTCAACCCCATTGTAGAGGAATATCTTTACTCTGCCATGGAAGATTTTCGCATCGACATCATGCTCGACTCCGGACCCAATGCGCGCTCCGTACAAATAGGGTTGAATCCATTTACATTAATAGGTGCCACTACACGTGCTGGTTTGCTTACCTCTCCGCTACGGGCACGCTTCGGTATAAATGCAAGACTGGAGTATTACGACTCGGAATTGCTGAAGAAAATCGTAAAGCGATCGTCAGCTATTCTGAACACACCAATTGAAGATGATGCTGCGTTTGAAATCGCCCGCAGAAGCCGGGGTACACCGCGTATCTCCAATAACTTACTGAGAAGAACCCGCGACTTCGCTCAGATAAAAGGCGATGGCACCATTACCAAAGCTATTGCCCAAATGGCGCTCAAGGCGTTGGATGTAGATGAGAACGGCCTCGATGATATGGACAATCGCATACTGCTTACCATCATCGAGAAATTTAAAGGCGGTCCGGTTGGTATCACGACTATTGCCACAGCCGTAGGCGAAGAAGGCGAAACCATAGAAGAAGTATATGAACCCTTTCTGATACAGGAAGGCTATATAAAGCGCACGTCCCGCGGAAGAGAAGCCACGGAACTTGCCTATAAACATTTAAAGATCGCCCGTCCCCCGGGCAGAAGTGCTGGACTCTTTGATTGAAATAGCTTTGAGTTGCTAGCTGTGAGCTACCAGAAGTGTGGGTGTGAGGATAGGGAGTGAGTACTCTCCCTCACACACATAACCCTTATACCCACACCTTCTAGAAACTAGTGGCTCGCAGCCAGCAGCTCTTTTAAAACTATATTTAATACGTATGAGAAAAATTTTTATCGTCAGCAGCATAGTGGTTACTGCGTTGCTTTTGCTTTGGGGCTATTTCTGGCTGCCGGCACTTTTCGGGTTTGTTATTGTGGGGCCGGTTATAGCGATGGGTATACAGGACATGGTGCAGAAGAAGCAGTCCATCAAGCGCAACTTTCCTGTTTTCGGTCGACTTCGTTATGTGTTTGAAGATATGCGCCCCAAGATTCAGCAGTATTTTGTGGAGTCGGATACCGATGGTTCTCCTATTAATAGAAACGACCGCTCTGTTATCTATCAGCGGGCCAAGAAGCAAGTAGATACTACACCCTTCGGAACACAACTCGATGTATATGCCGAAGGCTATGAATGGATGAGCCACTCCATTGTTCCGTTCGACTTCCATAGCATGAACCATAGTCCGCGGGTAATGGTCGGTAATAAAGATTGCAAGCAGCCATACTCGGCCAGTCTGTTAAATGTATCGGCCATGAGCTTTGGTTCGCTGAGTGGTAATGCTGTAGAAGCGCTCAACGCAGGCGCGAAAATCGGAGGCTTTGCACACAACACCGGCGAAGGAGGTATTAGTCCGCTGCACGTAAAACATGGAGGCGACCTGATCTGGCAAGTCGGTACAGGCTACTTTGGTGCACGCGATGAGAATGGTAATTTCTCTCCGGAAGCATTTAAAAAGAATGCGCTTCGCCCCGAAGTAAAAATGATAGAGCTCAAACTATCACAAGGTGCCAAACCGGGTCACGGAGGTATATTGCCGGCCAAGAAAAATACACCCGAGATTGCCGCCATCCGAAATGTAAAACCGGGCACTACAGTTTTCTCACCTCCCTATCACAGTGCCTTCCGTACGCCTTGCGAAATGGTAGATTTTATAAAACAGCTTCGCGACTTATCGGGTGGTAAACCTGTTGGCTTTAAACTATGCCTCGGTCGCAAGAGTGAGTTTATCTCTATCTGTAAGGCAATGGTACAGAAGGATATATACCCGGATTTTATTACGGTAGATGGTGGCGAAGGTGGAACAGGTGCTGCTCCTCCGGAGTTCTCGAACTTCGTAGGCATGCCGTTGCTGGAAGGGCTCGCCTTTGTGGATAACATGCTGAAAGGCTTCGACATCCGCCAGCATATAAAAGTGATCGCTTCCGGAAAGATACTCACAGGCTTTCACATGATACGTGCTATAGCACTCGGTGCCGACATGTGTAACAGTGCCCGAGCTATGATGATGGCTATTGGATGTATTCAGGCATTGGAGTGTAACAAGAACACCTGTCCAACTGGCGTTGCAACACAAGACCCTGAACTCATAAAGGGATTGGATATTGATGACAAGAAAGTGCGCGTAGCAAACTTCCACAAGTATACCATCGAAAGCTTTGTAGAATTACTGGCGGCAGCGGGGTTGGATGAACCTCGTAAATTGAATCGCCACCAGATAAGCCGCAGGGTATTTATGAACGAGATCAAAACGCTGGAAGAAATTTACCCTTCTATACCGGTTGGCTCTATGCTGCGCGATGTACCCGAACAGTATAAAAAGTCGTGCGAGTCCGCGAGTGCAGATAAATTCTGAAAAATTTTTATTTACTAACAGGTGATCTGCATTCGTTGGCTCACCTGTTTTTCTTACTTTTGGGAAAACTAATTTTTTCACCAGACCAGTGCTTCGTAAGTTTTTCCCACTCGACAAAAACTATGTTCTCGAAGAGGCACAACTGTCGCTGCAAAATTCCCTGCTCCAATACCTGGTAGACTATGTAAAGGTTGAGTACCTGTTACGTTTCAATGCATTGGGGCTGATGGACGAAACTGCCGAAAAAATTCAGCAACACTCCGGCTCAGACTATATGCAACTGCAGGAATTTTATATGAACCTGGCCGGTGTATATCGTTTTAAACACTATAGCGACAACCAGTTGGAATTTATTTTCGATGGTCGCGACCCGATGGAAAAATACATGGAAGAGTGGCCCGCCACATTCCGCCAGTGGGTAAAAGAATTTTGCCGCCACGAGCAATTCATACGCGCTATACTTGAACTCACTGTCTTCTATCCCGAAGACTATACGCCACAAATGGCCGGCCTCCGCCTGAGCACATTCATTACCAAATTTTTCGAATTAAAGATCGATAGCCAGAAAGGTATCGTGAAGGTCAAGGTTGCATGAACCAAGACTAGGACGCCATCAAGTACGAAAAAGAAAACCCCGCCCAATCAGGCAAATCTCTTCTCTACCAGCTCCATGAACTCATGGAATTCTTCGCTGTCGCGATCCCAGGTAGATGCATATTCTTCATCAATGTATCGCAAAGCTGTCTGAACATTATCAAGTTGATCGAGGCGATCTATCGCTTTGCTGAACAATTCAAAGTCACCGTGGAACAACACCTTCGTGAACATAAACTTCTGGTTGATCGTGAGACTGTCTTTGATCTTCATGATCTTCTTGAAGTTACCCGCCAGCATAGGCTTCGAGGCTTCATGACTGAGGCGATCGTTAAGACTTGACCCCTGCTGTATCGTATTGCTAACAGGTCTGTTCTGTTGAACCGGCTGCTGTTGTCGTGGAGGCGCAGTGGTAGTTACGCGCGGAGCTTCCGGTTGACGTACTTCCTGCACGGGAGCTTTCACAGGAGGAATCTGCGGAGTTTTGGATACATAGAAGCGCAACGGATCGAGTGGCACAACGGCCGAGAATTTTTCGATGTAATCGTCTACATCCTCAGGTGTGAAGTTTACTTCTTCGAGTATCTGATCGAGTATAGCAAATGCCTCATTGCCTGAAAGTTCCTTCACACCTTTTTCTTCCAGCTTCTGCAGCATGCGGTCGAGTGGTGCCTTGTTTACTTTCAGGTATTTTATCTCTTCGCGAAAAGGCTCTACTTCCAGTTTGTTGTTTCTGCCGGTAACGATCATCGAAAAGAAATCATACGGATCGAAAATTACCAGCAACGCATGGCTGGCAGCTTTCTTCAGGAGCGGAGCAAAGTGCGCGCGGTCTATAGCTATATTCTTGGAGAGAACGCCCATGAAATTTTCCAGGGCTTCTTTTACATCCGGATGCTCGTAATCGAAGTAAGCGCTTTTCAGCTTTTTGGTTTCTTCCTTCCAGGCGCGGAACAGCTCACGAATAACAAACAGATTTACCTGCTGAACGTTGCAAAGATTCAGAATCTCTGGCCCGCTGATCTTATCCTTCGAGGAGAAAAATCCTTTCAGAACATTTTCAGCATACGTATCTCCATAGAGGGCTATCGCTTCCAGACTTATCTTTTCATCCATGCTCGGTATTCGATTGATGCGTGTAACGGCCTTAAAGATATTAATTTGATGTGACAGATTTGTAAGATATAAGACTTTAGACACTAGATTTGACGTTGACTGACAATCTACTGGCTGGTTATGCCTCAAGTGACTCGCCAATTATATCGTAACCGATGCTTAATTTTAGCGAATGTTTATAGAACCCCACTTAGGAAGCAGGCGCGAACACGGACGCGGTGGATGGATCGAGGTTATTGCCGGTTGTATGTTCTCAGGCAAAACGGAAGAACTCATCCGCAGACTTAATCGTGCCATCATTGCCAGACAAAAGGTCGAGATCTTTAAGCCGGTAATTGATAAACGCTATCACGATGAACAAATTGTTTCGCACAACGCAAATGCTATCCGATCTACACCGGTAAACTTCGCCAGCGACATTCTGCTGCTCGCAGGCGATTGTGAAGTGGTGGGCATCGATGAAGCGCAATTCTTCGATGATGCCATTGTGGAGGTATGCAATACATTAGCTAACAGCGGCAAGCGCGTAATTGTGGCCGGCCTTGATATGGACTACGAAGGCAAGCCTTTCGGTTCAATGCCTTACCTGCTGGCTGTTGCCGAATTTGTAACAAAAGTTCATGCCATCTGCGCACAAACCGGTGAACTGGCATCGTTCTCCTTCAGACTTTCTCCCAACGATCAGCAGGTAATGCTCGGGGAGCGAAGAGAATACGAAGCGCGCAACCGCCAGACATTTATGGAAGGAATGAAAGCCAGAAAAAAGAACGGATGATCATGCGCGGCCAGTATATTTCTTCTCACGCTATAAACTCATCAGGAAGCACTTCACTTCACACGCTCTTATCCTTACTCCTTACTTCTTATTTCTTACTTCTTACTTCTCCTGTTTGTCTCGCCCAGCAAATCCCCATCGGCACCTGGCGCATACATATATCCTATAACGCCATTCAAAGTATAGCGCTGGACGATGCGCACGTCTACGCAGCCGCTGCCAACGGTGTAATGGCGCTCGACCGAAGCGACAAGAGTATAACCACCTTCTCGAAACTGAGCGGACTAAGCGGAACAGTCATTACCTATATACAGTACGATCCCGCAACCGAGCAATTGTTGATTGCTTATGATGATGGCAAGATCGATGTGATCAAAAATAATGTCATCACCCTGCTCGATCCCTTTAAGAACACTTCCATCACAACTTCAAAGCAGATCAACCATATAGCCTTGCACAATGGGCTTGCTTACCTCTCGGCTGATTTCGGGGTGTTGGTGGTTGACCTGGCACGATCGGAAATAAAAGAAACCTGGCGCGACCTTGGGCCTTCAGGTGAAACACTGAAGATTACCGCCAGCACGTTTAAAGGCGATAGTATATTTCTCTCTACCGCGCAAGGTATACTGGCTGGCTCGCTGCAAGACAACCTGCTCGACTTCAATAACTATAAACGCTTTGATGCCGGTACCTTTAGCGGAAGCATTCAATCCATCGCTTCGTTTAATGATATAGTGTATGCCGCCATTAACGGCTCCGGTATATATCGATATGCTGGTGGTAGCTGGACGCTTCAGAGTTACCTGACGGGAAGTACATTTCAATTTCTGAATGCTTCCACTAACAACTTATTGATTGGAGCAGACAGTAAACTCTGGCAGGTAAATGCAAGCAACGCCATTGCGCAGATAACAGACAGTAAAATTCAAGACCCGCTTTTTGCGCTGGAAGAAAACGGAAAACTTTGGGTTGGCGATGATGTAAATGGATTGCTTTCTAACATCGATGGTACCTTTACCAGTTATCTCCCGAATGGGCCAACACAATCTATAGCCTTTCGGCTGAATTATAGCGATGGTGTTATGCGCAGTGTTGCCGGTGGATATACTTCTGCCTTTGTAAAACTCAACAACCCGGGGGTGATCGATGAATTTACCAATGGTGTCTGGTCATCAAAAAATACTTCAGTTACCGACATTACAGATATAGCTACGAATGCATCTACAGGATCAATGTATGCAGCGTCTTTCGGCTGGGGTGTGGAAGAGCAAAAGAACGATGGATCAACGGTTGTCTATGATCAAACCAACAGCACGTTGGTGAACCTTAGTCCTCCAGGTAAATTTGTAAACATCACAGCCATCGAATCTTCAACCGATGGATTATGGGTGGCCAACTATGGTGCACTAAATTCCTTGCACCTGCTAACAAGCGACAACGCATGGCAATCTTTCCCCGCGCAAACTACTGCAGGCCGTTATCCGGTAGATATAGCGGTAGATCAATCAGGCTATGTATGGATGATAACCAACCCGACTCAGGGTGGAGGCATCTATGTATATGACAAAAGCAGCGGAGGCTATGAGTATATAACAGACCAGAGCGGAAACGGAGGATTGCCCAGCAGAAACGTGCGCTCGATTGCAGTAGATCGTGATGGACTTGTGTGGGTGGGAACCGATATAGGTGTTGCGTATTTCTTCGATCCTTCCAGCGATGCCGTGAAGCCTATATATGACAGTCGCTTTTTGTTGCGCGATGATAAGGTAACGGCTATAGCCATAGATGGCGGCAACCGTAAGTGGATGGGAACAGAGCGTGGCGTGTGGTTGTTTAATGCAACAGGCGAAGCATTGGTGTATAATTTCACCACCGATAACAGTCCGCTGCTCTCGAATGTAATCAGGGATATAGAGATCGATCAACAAACCGGTGAAGTATTCTTTGCTACCGATAAAGGAATCGTTTCGTTTCGCAGCGATGCTACCGCGAGCACGGGTTCATTTGAAACAGTTAAAATATTTCCGAACCCGGTAACGAGCACCTTTAGCGGAAGCGTAGGTATAAAAGGGTTGGCTACCGATGCCGTTGTAAAGATTACCGACATTAGCGGAAAACTCATCTGGCAAACACAGGCCAACGGCGGCACTGCCACGTGGAATGTGCAAGACTACAACGGGAGGCGTGCGGCCACCGGTATATATCTCGTTTTTGCAGCTACTGCTGATGGTGCTGAGAGTGTGGTGGGTAAAATTGCTGTGGTAGAGTAACCGATCATCTAAGGAAGTATACATTGTTACACAAGACGCGCGGAGTAGTTTTCAGGTTTACGAAGTATGGCGATACATCCATTATCGTAAATATTTTTACCGAGCTGTTTGGCATGCAAAGCTATATTGTGAATGGTGTGCGCAGCCAGTCGGCCAAAAGCAGAATTGCGCTATACCAGCCACTCACGCTGCTGGATCTCATTGTATACCATCGCGAGAATGCCAACATCATGCGCATTAAAGAAATCAAGTGTTTATATCCGTATCATGCCATTCCAACGGATATACGCAAGTCGGCACTGGCGATGTTTATAAACGAAGTGATCAACAAAACGATAAAGGAAGAAAGTCATGCACAGGAGTTATGTGAGTTTTTGATCCAATCATTGATAGCGCTTGATCAGCAGAGTAAAGTAGAGAATTTTCACCTGTTGTTTCTCATTAAACTCAGTCGCTTTCTCGGGTTTGGTGCGCAGAATAAAAATGAGATTGTGGCCGGACGTATAGCGTCACAGGAAGCGGAGGCTATGCTGGAACAGCTAGTATCGGCTGCTTACGATGCTCCGCTCGTTATTTCAAATACACTTCGCAGAGAATTGCTGGATGTGTTGCTGCGGTTCTATGCCGATCACATCGAAACACTGGGAGAAATGAAATCGGTACAGGTGTTGAGAGAAGTGATGAGTTAAAATTACTTTCCCTCCAGCATCTTCTTCAACAACGCAATCTTCTCTTCTTTCTCTTTCAACAAAGCTTCGTAGAGCTTCTTATTTTCTTGTACTTCATTTCGATATTCATCCAAGGGATTGAATGTACAGCTATAATTACTACCGTTGGACCCAGTAGCGTTATCGTAATTGTTTTGAATGTTGTTGATAACAGATTCTTCATTAAAGTTTTTAATCAGTTCGGAAGTAACGTTTAGCGCTTTGGCAATCCGTGCAAG
>NZ_DAIQRQ010000049.1:6161-41615 GCF_036786105.1 Ohtaekwangia sp. | reverse complement strand
TCCGGATCGCCCGGACCTGCTCCCACCAGTGTGAGCCGCGGTTCTTTATCGAGTATGGAAATAGTCTCGATCATTTTTCTACAGCTTCTTTATCGGCAGAACGGAAGGCCACCACATCTTCCAGGAATTTTTTTGAATCTTCCAGGTATGCAATGGCAAACTCTTCGGTTGGTTCGCTTTTATTGATGCGCAATACAAACTCGCGGAAATTCATTGGCAGCTGGAAGATACCCGTCTCTACAAACTGTTGTTGAAAATCCTGCATCACTTGTATCTGTGTGCTGGGCTTAATGTCGCGCGTAAGCAACAATGCTTTTGCTGTGTTGATGAATGCACTATAGCTGTGATAGATCGAATCAGCATATTGCGCCTGGCGCAACGCTTCTTTCGACCACTCTATCTTTTCTTCTGATTCATAGAACAGCGTTGCCACGAGATCGATAATCACACCGGCACATTCTCCCACTGCAGTATGCAGAATGAAGTTGTGCTGTTCACCCCAGTCGATATAGTCCGTAGGTACTACGGTTGTCAGGTCACCAAGCGGTTTCAGCAATGTATAGAAGTGATTCCTTCCGAGGCGCTTGAAGTAGTCGTGGTAGTATTCGCCATCGTAACTGTTCGCTTCGTAATCATTAAAAAGTATACGCAAGGCATCGGGTCCGCGCTTGCTCGGTATCTTGATGATCTTGTCGGAAATTATACCTTCGCCATTCTTCAGCTTGCCACCGCCCAGCAACACCACCAATGCCGGCAGTACTTTGCCTTGTTTGTCTTTAATGGTACTGCCGTGCAAACCTATACCGGCAAGACCGTGCTGTCCGCAGGAGTTAGGGCAACCGCTGATCTTGATCTTGATATCGGTATTGAAAATCATATCCGGATATTCATCGCGGATTACTTTCTCCAGTGCAAGTGATACTTGTGTGCTGTCGGATATAGCAAGGTTACACGATTCGGTTCCGGGGCAAGCCGTGATATCGGCTACGCTATCAAAGCCTGGTTCTGCCAATGCTAATCTGTCAAGCGCTACATATAAATGTTTCAATGCTTCCGGACGAACGAAGCGCAGCAGGTATCCTTGATTTACCGTGATGCGAAGTTCTGTCGCAGCATATTGATCTACTACATCTGCAAACTCGCGCGTCAGGTTAGACGACATGTTTCCCAATGGAAGTTTTACATATACACCGAAGAAACCTTCCTGCTTTTGCTTTACTACATTGGTTTTATACCAACGTTCATACTTTGCTATATCGGTAATTACAGGCTCGGCTGTTGTTACCGGTACTGCCAATACAGGAGCCGGTAAAGCATTTATATCAATAGGATAAGACTGGTATTTAAGCGCTTTACGTTCTTCTTCTACCAGCGCCATGATCTTTTCCAGACCAAGGTCGTCCAACAGAAACTTGAAGCGTGCTTTCATTCTGCGCGTGCGTTCTCCGTAACGATCGAATACACGAAGTACCGCCTCCGAGAAAGGAATGATCTGATCTTCTTCCAGAAATTCGTATGCTGTGAGTGCCAGGTATGGATTAGCCCCCAGTCCTCCACCAATCATTACTTTAAAGCCGCGTTTGCCATCAACGATTTTCGGTATAAATCCGAGGTCGTGAATGAAGCTGAATGCAGAGTCATCTTCACTGGAAGAAAATGATATTTTGAATTTACGCCCCATCTCCTGGCATATCGGGTTGCGCAGGAAGTAACGGAACATTTCGTATGCATAAGGAGAAATATCGAACGGCTCTTTCGGATCTATACCGGCCAGATCGGAGGCAGTGATGTTACGAACGGTATTACCACACGCTTCACGCGTAGTGATATCGTCTTTCTCCAGTTTTGCCCAAAGCTCCGGTGTACGATCGAGGCTCACAAAGTGTATTTGTATATCCTGGCGCGTGGTAGCATGCAGATTCTTGCTGGCATATTCATCCGAGATGTCGGCAATCCGGCGGAGTTGTTTGGTGGTAACACGTCCCAGCGGCAGTTTGATGCGAATCATCTGCACGCCTGGCTGGCGCTGCCCATAAATGCCGCGTGCCAGACGAAGACTACGGAATTTATCATCATCGATCTTGCCCTCACGGAAAAGACGAATCTTCTTTTCCAGGTCAAGAATATCCTTCTCTACTACCGGGTTGTTCAGGTCTTCGAGTTCTGTGCGAAAGCTTTGCATGGCTAAGGGCTGTTTGTTCGGTTACACGTTAATAAAATAAAAGAGCCTTTCCCGTTTTTGGCAGGAAAGGCTCGCTATGCTCTTGTTATTATATTTTCTATCTGAGATCATTATGCGTCCATGATTCCTGCATCCAGTGGATGTTTACAGCAACGTTTCTTTGCCGGCATCTTCATGGATTTGCAAGTGGTGGTGGTCATGGTCATTAATCTACTACGAAAGTAGGGTATTCGAATTTAAAAACAAATCAATCATTCGAAAAAATACAGCAACTGCGTTTTTTGGCCGATTAACAGAGAGTTTTTAACCATTATTCCCGGTCAGGTGTTGCGGCAAATCCATCAGCGTTAGCTGGAGGTTACTAACGGGCATTTCTTATTTCAGCTCTGTATCGAGGCGTGTGCCTATAAAAGTGCGTTCGTGCTGTGGGTAGTTCGCGGTTTTCTCTTTGGCCTGCGCGTTCATCCGGGCAAGCTCTTCAATTTCGTGTACCACAAACTGATGCTCTTCCACTTTCAGCAGGTTATCATACGGACCTTTATTGGATATGAGCTTAACAAACACAGGAGCCGTTTCAATGGCAATGAACAGCAGCATAATAAACCAATGTGCAAAGGCCATGGCACTGCTCTGCTCGGTTATGCGGCTCAGCGCTTCCATGCGGGCTGCCGGTCCATTGAGCTTGGTTTGCTCCAGCTTAGCCAGGGCATGTGCCTGTAAAGAATCACTGTTGGCCAGGCTCCTTTCATATTCGCGAATGCGTGCTTCATTGCGGGTAGTCAGTGCTATCAGCTCTGTTTCGGCCGCATCGGCATCAGCCTTCTTTATTTTATAAATCGGCCCCAAATTCTTCTTGCGACTTCCTCCCGTTCCGTCAGCTTCTTCGCGTGCAATGCGAAGGAGCTCATCACGTTTCGATGTTTTCGCAGCAATTTCTTCCCGCAACACTGCGACAGCGCTTTTTATACTGTCTTGCGTTGCCTGAAAGCGAAAACGTACCTGGGCTTCCTGCTCGCTATATTTTTGTTGCTCCATTACCACCAGTTCGGGTTCGATTTCCTTTTCGAAAATCTTTAGCTCAAGTGGTTTTGCAATTACAATCGAGATAAGAATGGCCAGCAGTATACGCGGAGTCGCCATAAGCAATTCGCTTACAGTCTTACCCTGCTTGCGCATACTGGAAACAATATAGCGATCCAGGTTGAAGATCATGAGTCCCCACAGTATTCCAAACACTGTGGCAAACCATGCGTTATCGAACACGGTGTAAAGCGCATACGCTCCTGAAAGTGCGGCGAATAAACCCGTGAAGAAAATGGTGGCACCTATACCAACATATTTACTGGTTTCAGAAGGACATTTCTTTAAAATAGACAGGTCTGCCCCGGAGCAGCGCAGGAAAAAGGTAGTTAGCTTTTGCATGTAGATGTAAACGCGAGCACGATAATGATATTGTTTCTGCGAGGGTCAATTAATATGCCACGAAAATAATCATTATTCCCGTTACAAAACTCATATTTCATATCATTACTGCTGTGCAATTGCGAACAGACCTGTGTACGATTTTACGATTCGACTACGGTATATATAGTCTGTTCAATTTTCCGCGTTCTGCGTTTCATCAGGTTGATAATGTCTGCTTCGGTGCCAAGCACACCATCAACATTTACAACATGTTTTGCAAGTTTCGAATAATTCTTTGTCATCAGGAACCACCAAATGTGAAGAAAGTGAATCCCCTCAAAGATCAGTGCCTGATTATC
Organism: Ohtaekwangia sp.; assembly: GCF_036786105.1. Taxonomy (NCBI): domain Bacteria; kingdom Pseudomonadati; phylum Bacteroidota; class Cytophagia; order Cytophagales; family Fulvivirgaceae; genus Ohtaekwangia; species Ohtaekwangia sp. Next base: position 37,670 of record NZ_DAIQRQ010000049.1, on the reverse strand, counting down.
CATATAGGCTTGCAGATTGTTTTGCAGATGTTCGGGATGCAGCGTCCAATGCAAATTGGGTTTGATGTGATGGCTGATATGATAACCATCGTTCCAGCATTTGTGATTATACTTTGTATTGATGCATGTAATGCTGTTTTTATAAAAATTACCAGGGTCTGATTCATCCACAAAAGAGTGTTGCGCCCAGTTGCCCAGCATCATAATGAAGCGCGAGATCAGTAACGGTAAGAGAAATACCATGAACGTGGCCTGCCAGTTTACGAAGCACAGTAAAACACAACCCACTATAAACAACAGCTCGCCCCGTATCACTTTATTGCGCAGCGTTGCCTGGCTTCGTTTATCAAAATAATGAGCCAGCGTAATGATCACCATAAAAAAGAAGCGGGTGAAATATAGCATGAAATGCCTGAAGCTATCGCGCTGGTAATGCATGGTGGAGCTCAAATCTTCTTCCAGGTTATTCTCACGATGGTGCATGGCCAGGTGATGGCTCGCGTATGTTTCCGGCGTTTGACCGAAGAACGGACCAATCACCCAGGGCAGGTATTTATTCAGCCAGCGATACTCTTCCCGAAAGAATGGCCGGTGACTGGTGCAATGCAACATTAATCCGAAAGGACCTTTAAACACAAAGTTATTGAGAATGAAATATACCCCTGCCATCAACCACCATACCCAACCCACGATGAACGGCATATATAGCAGCACGGCCACCGGAAGCAGCGTGAATGTTATTCGCAAGGTGAGGTATATAAAAGGAAGGTCGCGTTCGTCACGGATTTTGTTTAACCAAAAGCGATCGAAAGCTGAATATTGTTCACCAGGTATAAATACGGGATCGGCTAACGACAAGGTTAGTGTCTTTCTCATCTCAATAGGCGGTTATAGTATTCCTAAAGGTAGTGAATTCAAATTACTTCTCTCTTTTTAAACAATATGCCTCATTTTTTTTAGACAGAGAAAAGATTTACACACCTTTGACGGCTACCCATCGATTCAATCAACTCATGTCCCCATTTTGTAGAACATCTCAAAGCAGTGGATATATCCATCCACATTTTAGTGACGTTTTTTGAAACTCATTGCTTGAAATCTTCCATCCAGCGATCCTGTTATCAAATACGGGCATATCTTTTTAACTTGAGATTGCCACTTAATATTCGGAGTCGTAACGTTAAACAAAATTCTGCATTGAAAAGCTCGTCACAAAACCCCATTGTGATCGTTGACGATGATGATGACGATCATTACTTCTTCCGAAAGATTTCCCAGAAGCTTCAAATCCCCAATGAGCTTCTGTTTTTTACCAATGCCCACGATGCATTGGAATACCTGGAGTTACCTGAGTCGAATCCGCATTTACTTTTATGCGATATTAATATGCCGCTGATGAACGGGCTGGAGATGCGCAGGTATATAAACAATAATGAAGTATTGAAGGAGAAAAGTATACCGTTCATTTTTTTCTCTACCGCTGCCAGTCAAAACCAGGTGCGGGAGGCATATCAGCTTAACGCGCAGGGATTTTTTCTGAAAGGCCAGAGCCTGGAAGAAATTGAAACAACGTTGATGGCCATTTTTGAATACTGGAGTATTTGCCAGTATCCGCGAAAGTCCCTAAAATAACAAACCCCGGCCGAAGCCAGGGTCTGTGTTCACAGGTTTAGATTTACGTAACTAAGTATCGTTACTATTAGCGCAGGAAGAGCAACTCTCTGTATTTTACCAATGGCCAATCTTCATCGTCCACCAGCAATTCGAGTTTATCTACTGCATCGCGAATGTCTTCAAAGTATTTCTCCTTGATGTCTTCGCAATATGCAATGGCGCGTTTGTGAGTATCGGTAATCTTGTTGATGCGTTTGCGTTCTTCTACCATAGCACGAACACCATTCTTGATGGTATCGATATGGCCGGAAATCTCACGGATTGTTTGTACTACTGCTGCGTTATCAATGCCGAGTCCTTTCAGACCGTTTGCATTTTCTATCAGCTTCGTCTGGTACGCAATCGCTGTCGGTACGATGTGGTTCATTGCAAGATCACCCATTACACGCGCTTCGATTTGCACGCGCTTGATGTATGACTCTAATCTGATTTCCACACGGGCTTCTGTTTCCTTATGCGACATTACACCGTGCTTCTCAAACAAGGCAAGTGATTCCTTCGTCAGGTAAGCATCCAGTGCGCGCGGTGTAGTCTTGATGTTGCTAAGCCCACGTCTTTCAGCTTCGGCTACCCATTCGTCTGAGTAACCATCGCCTTCGAAGCGGATATTCTTGGATTCCTTGATGTACTCACGCAATACATTCACTATCGCCAAACGCTTCTCTTCGCCTTTATCAATTTGCTTGGTTACGGCTTCATAGAATTGATCGAGTTGCTCAGCCACGATTGTGTTCAGGGCTGTCATCGCCACGGCACAGTTGTCGCTTCCACCTACTGCACGGAATTCGAATTTGTTTCCGGTAAAGGCAAATGGTGATGTGCGGTTACGATCGGTAGCATCGAGAATGATTTCAGGAATCTGATCGATACCCAGCTTCATATACATGTTGTCGCCTTTCTCGATCTTCACGTTTCCTTTTTTCTCCAGCTCATCCAACACGGCTGTCATTTGTGAACCGATGAAGGTTGACATGATTGCCGGAGGTGCTTCGTTTGCTCCCAGGCGGAAGTCGTTAGCAGAAGTAGCAATGCTGGCACGCAACAAGTCTGAATATGCATGAACAGCTTTGATGGTGGTAACGAAGAATGTTAAGAAGAGTAAGTTATCGCGGGCACTGCTGGTAGGAGCATACAGGTTAACACCGGTATCGGTGATCAGTGACCAGTTGTTATGTTTACCGGTTCCGTTCAAACCCGCAAATGGTTTTTCATGGAACAGTACTTTCAGATTGTGTCTGTCAGCAACGCGGCCCATCACGTCCATCATCAGCTGGTTGTGGTCGTTGGCTACGTTTACTTCTTCAAACAAAGGCGCTACTTCAAACTGGCTGGGAGCAACTTCGTTGTGACGTGTGCGAACCGGTATACCCAATTTCCATGCTTCGATCTCAAAGTCTTTCATGAAATCATAAACACGTGAAGGTATAGATCCGAAATAGTGATCTTCCAATTGCTGACCACGTGCCGGTGAATGACCGAATACGGTGCGACCAGCCATTACCAGGTCAGGGCGTGCATTGAACAATGCGGCATCTACTACGAAGTACTCTTGCTCAGGACCGAGTGATGCTACCACGCGCTGAATATCTTTATCGAACAACTGGCAAACTTTTGTAGCGGCCAGGTCTACTGCTTTCAAAGCTTTCAACAAGGGTGCTTTGGTATCCAGTGTTTCTCCGGTATAGGAAACGAAGATGGTTGGTATACAAAGCGTGCGACCGTAAATAAACATAGGAGACGTAGGGTCCCATGCAGTATAACCACGTGCTTCAAATGTGCTGCGGATACCACCGCTTGGAAAAGAAGACGCATCAGGCTCTTGCTGAACCAGCTCACTTCCTTTGAATTTTTCAATGCCGGCAAGCGCATCAAAGAATGAATCGTGCTTCTCGGCTGTTCCACCCGTCATAGGTTGAAACCAGTGTGTGAAGTGCGTAGCGCCTTTGGCCATGGCCCAGGACTTCGCAGCAGATGCTACTGCATCGGCTGTTACTTCATCAATCTTTTCATGATTTTTTATAGCCTGACTCACTTTCTTAAAAAGTCCCGGAGCCAGGGTTGCACGCATTTGTTCTGTTCCATACACATTTTCTCCAAAAAACTTGGATACTGTGCCTGACGGCAGATCAACATGCACGCGAGTACGTTCGCTCAATTTCTTCAGAGCCTCGAATCGTAGATGCGCCATAGGTGGTTTAAATTTTTTGTTGTAGTTCTTCAAATCTATTGGATTTTTCGAGAAGCGAGCTAAAAATCAGCCATATTTTGAAGTTTTTGTTAAGAACACGTTTGCAGCCCGTTAATTTTATAACCAACGGCTCTGATTTTGTTAAATTCTGATCATTACGAAACTGTTAAACCGGTGACGTTTGCTTAACTATTCCCATTTCATTTCTTAAACCAGGCTTCAACCATCCTTCACGTTCAGTTCTCAGCTTCCTTGTAGGTTTGATTTTTTAATAATCAACCCCCATGCGAATCTCTCTGGCACAACCCAATATCTCTATCGCGCGGTTATACCTCGTTATACTCTTGTTGTTGTTTACAAGCGCGATTCTGATCGACAAAGGTGATGATGTACTTTGGATCAATGGACATCATTCGCCGTGGCTCGATTTGTTCTTCCGTACCATCACGAACCTGGGCGATGGGGCTATTTTTGTTCCGATCATTATTCTGGCATTGTTCATTCGTTTCCGTTATGCCATCATAGGGCTGATAGCTTCCATTGCGCATGGCCTTATCGTTAGCTTGTTCAAGCACGTGTTTTTCCCGGGGATGGAGCGGCCTAAAAATTTTTTACATAATGATCTGCTATACTTTGTTCCCGGTGTCGAAGTTCATGGCACTAACTCATTTCCATCGGGCCACACGGCTACGGCATTCTGTGCTGCACTCTTTCTGGCATTTATTACCCGAAACAAAGTGATCGGTACATTTACGTTGTTGCTTGCCTTTTTGGTGGGCTACTCACGCATTTACCTTGCACAACATTTCCTAGTAGATGTAGCCGCGGGTGCTATCATTGGCTGTTTCACTACCTATATCGTTTGGCAGATTATGGAACTGAGCAACACACCAACGTGGATGAACCGGAGACTGACCATTTCCAGATTGAAGGTTCAGCGGGTCAGGTTTAAAGTTTAACGTTCAAAGTTTGAAGATAGATCGTTCTTGTTTAAAAGATCAGTTGTCGGCTATGGTCTAGTCTGGTTATTACAAAACAGAAAAGCAGAAGGTGGTTTAACCACTTCTGCTTTATTTTTACCTCGCCTTTCACTTTGAACATTAAACTTTGAACATTAAACCTGAACTCTAACGCACCTCCAGCACCACCGTAACCGGCCGCTCAAACAAGTCCTTTCCCTGGTATATAATCCGGAAGTTATGGAGCTTATGCAATTCGGGTAAATATCGTTCTTGTGTAACGAGGTAGAAGCGATCGTGTGCATCTGCAAAAGAAGTCAGCTCTTCCGTAGTCTCAAATTTCTTCACAGGCTTTTGAAAAGAGAACACATAAGCCGGATTGAAATCCCGATACGCCACCAACGGCATGGATGGATGTCGGTGCATATACTCCATGCTGCGGGTTACCGGGTTGCGTGCATCTATTTCCGGAAAGGCTGCATAAAAGAATAATATCAGAAAGATTACGGCTGTGAGTGTGTATATATAGAGCGCGGTATCGAGGTCTTTTTTCCACAGGTATACTAATGCTATGCCTGCTCCCATAGGCAGTAACACAAAATATACTGCAAGACCGGAGAGGTCTTTCAGATCATTCTCCTGCTGTAAGGCAACCCAGGCGGCAAACGGAATAATCAATGCTATTATAAAATATACCAGTCCGTTCACGCGCAGTCTCATCGCCCCTACCTTCTCACGCTTTTGTACAGTATAGAAAAAATAGCCGAGCAGTATTGCGAAGAAGGGAACGGCCGGTTCCGGATAGCTTGGCAATATAGTGCGTGAGAATGCGAAGAAGACCACTACTACACACATGGCAATAAAACAGAACTGCAGAAAAGCATCTTTCTTCTGATCCTTCCAGATCATCTTCATGGCTTGTGGTGCAAAGAATGAGAACGGCATCAGCGCAGCAATTACAATTACCACCGATGCCAGCGGAAATCCTCCATGCCCTTCCATCGAAGAAGTAAAGCGACCTACATTATGTTTAAAGAAAAACTGCTCCAGCCACGCACCATCGGTAGCAATACCTACCGCTATATACCACGGCAACACAATAACGCAAAAGAGCAAAGCTCCCTGCAAAATGCGCATACGAAGCAAAACTTTCCACGTAAGATCGCGTTGCACGAACAGAAAAATTAATATCAGCAATCCGGAAAATACAACGGCCACCGGGCCTTTTGCCAGCGCAGCACATGCTATGGCTACATAGAAAAGGTAATAATACTTTGACTGCTTTTCAATATACGCATATATATAGCTGAGCCAGCCCAGCGTAAGAAAGAATATGAGATAAGGATCAGGCACCGCCAGGTGAAACTGTATAGCGAGTTGCAACGATGCTACGAGAATCATGCCGGTATAGAACGCTATATCTTCATTCAACAGCCTGCGGCAGTAGAGAAATACAACGAGCACCGTAAGTATACCCATCAACGACGAGAATACACGAGCACCCATCGGTGTTATATCGAGTATATTATAGCCTACCCGCATAAAGTAATAATGCAAAGGTGGCTTATCGGTACGCAAGGCATCGTTGAAAGTAGGTACCACCCAGTCGCCCCGTTGATACATTTCCATAGCACATCCGGCATTCTTGGCTTCATCCAGAATATATACTGAAGTTCCCCAGATATTGGCCGTATACACCACCACCGACAAGGTTAGCAGGATTAGTAGATTTTTGTTCATCTATTTCGTGTTTGTGTAAGTGTTCAGGTGTGTACGAACGAAAAAACGTATGAACGTAATCACCTAAACACATAAAAGGTGCAATTTTATATTAAAAAATTTCGTAGTTTGTTATCGAACTATGAAGGTATCTTCATGAAATGATAATTGCCTTAAAACCTGCATTACTGTACCCGTCTTTAATTTTGCAGTATGGAATTATCAGTAGTCATTACACTTCTCAACGAAGAAGATAATATTGAGCCTTTGTTCGCAAGCATCCGCAATGCGCTGGGGGGTTACGATTATGAATTAATACTAGTGGATGATGGATCTACAGACAGCACTGTAGCACGGATCAAGAAACTGGCAGATCATCGTACAAAATTAATCTCTTTCAATCGCAATTATGGTCAAACCGCTGCCATGGCTGCCGGCATTGATCATGCACAAGGTGAATATATCGCTACAATGGATGGCGATTTACAGAACGATCCCACAGATATACCTGCAATGCTGATCAGGCTGAAAGAAGAAGGTTGGGATGTGGTAGCAGGGAATCGCAAGAATCGTCAGGATGGAATGTTGTGGAGAAAAATTCCCAGCCGAATAGCCAATCGCATGATTCGTAAACTTACCAGTGTATACATCCGTGACTACGGCTGCACGCTCAAAATATTCAAACGCGACATCGCGCAGCGCCTGGGACTCTACGGGGAACTTCACCGGTTTATACCTATACTGGCTGTGCTACAAGGCGGTAAAATCACCGATATGGATGTGAAGCATCATGCACGCATTCATGGTACATCCAAATATGGTATAGGGCGCACGTTGAAAGTAATGAGCGACCTGATGCTCATGGTGTTCTTCCAGAAATATTTCAGAAGGCCTATACATTTGTTCGGCCCTATCGGTATAATTTCTTTCCTGATCGGATGTGCTATCAATTTTTACCTGCTGGTATTAAAAATTATGGGACACGATATCTGGGGACGTCCTCTATTGATATTGGGGGTGTCGCTGGTATTGGCGGGTATACAGTTTCTTACCTTCGGGCTCATTGCCGAGTTGATCATGCGCACGTATTACGAGTCGCAGAATAAAAAGACTTACAACGTTCGGGAAGTATTTACCGTGCCCAAGTCGGCTGATTTAGTATTGGAAGAGTCGATCATGGTCTGATCGCCACGCGATTTCACTTCTTCAAATCGGGCATCGTACGTTGGCTGCAGGGTGCCCATCCACCGGTCCCACCACAGGAAATATAGTCCGTAGTTTCCGTGAAAGTGCTGGTGGTGCATGTTGTGATTTACTGAAGTGTTGATCCATTTTCCAACCATACTCTTCGAAAATCCTTTCGGGTATAATTCATAACCGAGGTGGCCGTATACATTGTAGGCCATCATAAACAACAGGAATATACCGATGGCAAGCGGATGCACCGGAAACAAAAAAGCAAACACCGCTATAACGCTGCCTTCAATCACAGCCTCCAGTGGATGAAACGCAAATGCCGCCCACGGCGATGGATTGGTGGACAGGTGATGTACTTTATGGAACCACGGAAATATACCTTTACTGTGCATCCACCGGTGCGTCCAGTAAAAGTATGTATCGTGGATAACGATCATCAGAAAAATAGTGCCTACAAAGTACAGAATGCTGTGCGCATGAATATCGTAGTACGCTTGTGTATAGCGGGAGAGCGGTGAGATAAAGACTATATATCCGATTAGCGTAAAGATAAGCGATGTAATGATGGAGAAAACAATCTCCCGCCAGTAATCAATACGAGCAGGGAATCGCTGCTGTATCTTTCGTGCAAACCAGCTTCGCTTTTTAACAACATAGTAGATCGTGAACGCTATAGACGCGAGGATCAGGTAACGCAGCAAGATCACGCTGAATAACACCAGCACATTTTTATTGCCCGTTAACCATTGCGCTGTCATAGGCTGTTCATGTTGTTATTAAACTTTCAATTCATCTTCTGCTCCGGGAATTCTGTATTCGCTTACTTCTGCCTGCGCAGAAGCCGGGCGTTCTAATATATCCCAGTCTTCATTCAGAATCGGTATAGCCTGGTGTGCTGTCAGATCAAACTGGCAAGGCACTACCGACACATAGTTGTTGGCGATGGCCCACTCATCGTTGTCTTCGCCTTTATCGAAATTTACAAAGCTGCCAGCCATCCAGAAATACCGGCGGCCATTCGGATCAAAACGCTGATCAAACTCCTCCACCCATTTAGCATTGGCCTGGCGGCAGATGCGTATACCTTTAATCGGCTCTGCCTGTTTAGGAGGAAAGTTTACATTGAGGGCTACGCCTTTCGGCAAGCCCTTCTCCAATACCTGTTTGGTAATTTTACGGATGATATCTTCAGTGTGTGAAAAGTCTGCATCGTGCGCATAATCGCATAAAGAGAAACCGATAGCCGGTGTTCCTTCGATCGCTCCTTCAATGGCTGCCGACATGGTGCCGGAGTATAGTACGCTGATGGATGTGTTGCTACCATGATTGATACCACTCACCACCACATCGGGCTGGCGCTGGCCTTTTAACACAAAGTGACGCGCCATCTTTACACAATCGGCTGGAGTGCCCGAACACTGATATGCTTTTACGCCTTTGAAAACAAGATTCTCTTCCAGACGCAACGACTCTCCTACAGTAATGGCATGCCCCATACCAGACTGCGGGCTATCGGGTGCTACAACGAGCACATCGCCAAGCTCGCGCATGACATTGATCAGGGTAAGAATTCCTTTGGAAGTAATTCCATCATCGTTGGAAACCAGGATTAGCGGTTTGGGCATAGTTGTGTGACGTATTTTTTGTGTCTGTAAAAATAACGCATTTCCGTTATGTTCCGGAGAGCGAGTTGTAGTACGCTATGATCTTCGCCAGGTCGTATTTTTCATCGAAGCGAAGGCGGTTTGATTTGATATACTTCTCTACTTCTTCCGCACGTTTTCCCATCAGGTCGAGCAGATCGTTTTTGTTACCGGTAAACTCGGCAATGTTGCCATCTTCTCCCATCAGGTAATATTTATATACCAGCACCACACGGGTGTACGAACCCATGTAGTAAGGTGAGCTGTAGGTTCTGTTCTCCAGTGCTTCGCGCACCAGCAGTGTCATCTTTCCTTCTTCCAGCAATTCAAAAAATACAGGAGCACGATAGCCTGCTGGTGTTGTGTACGGCAGCGCAAAGAACTGGCGGTAGCGGTGCACAGTAACATCAAAAATCTCGAAGAACAATACTTTGCGTGCCGAGTATGCTTCTACTTTCTGATCGTGCCAGTTATACTGCAGCAGGTCTTGTTGCAGATCGTATTTAACAAGGCCCTTGAGTGTATCACCCTGCAGCAGCACAATCTTGCCTTCGTGCCACAACTCGAACGGCCACTTCTGTGCCTGCGCGGAGAAAGACAAGAGTATACATATCCCTATCATCAGGCAATGCCTGCCAGGGCTGCCGTTGTGCACGAGTTGATGCGATATGTTGCCTTTGTCGCGGGTAGCGGTCATTTACTTTTTGGGCTTCAGAATATTATGTCCGAGCTTGTCGCGCTTCGTCATAAGATAACGTTCGTTGTGCGGGTTCGGTACAATTTCGATGGGAACATTGTCAACAATTTCCAATCCGTATCCCATCAGCCCGACACGTTTTTTAGGATTATTCGTAATCAACCGGATCTTGGTTATACCCAAATCGCGAATGATTTGTGCACCCACTCCGTAATCACGTTCGTCCATATCAAAACCGAGTTGCAGGTTTGCTTCTACGGTATCGAGGCCTTGTTCCTGTAATTTATATGCTTTCAGCTTGTTGAGCAAACCAATGCCTCTTCCCTCCTGCTTCATATACAGCACTACGCCTTTTCCTTCCTGGTCTACAATTTCCATGGCGCGGTGCAACTGCGAGCCACAATCGCAGCGGCAGGAACCAAATATATCACCCGTTACACACGAGGAGTGTACGCGCACCATTACCGGTTCGTCTTTCTCCCACGTGCCTTTTATCAAGGCCATGTGTACATCTTTTGTATTGGTTTGCTCGAAAGCTACGAGGCGGAAATGACCGTGCTCTGTAGGCATATCTACTTCAATCTCGCGTTTGATCAGCGATTCTTTTTTGAGTCTATATTCGATGAGGTCTTTAATCGACACCAGTTTCAGCTTGAAACGCTCTGCTACCTTTACCAGATCAGGCAGGCGCGCCATCGTGCCGTCTTCATTCATAATCTCTACCAGTACACCGGCTGGTTTAAACCCCGCGAGTCGTGCAAAGTCAATAGCAGCTTCGGTGTGACCACTTCTGCGCAGCACGCCTCCGCGTTTTGCACGCAGCGGAAATATATGGCCGGGCTTGCCAAGCTCTTCCGGTTTGGTTTCCGGATCAACCAGCGCACGGATGGTTTTGAAACGATCGTGTGCTGATATACCGGTAGTACAACCATGACCGATAAGGTCAACCGATACGGTAAAAGGTGTTTCAAATACTGCCGTGTTCTTTCCAACCATCAGTTCCAGTCCAAGCTCTTCGCAGCGGTCTTCAATCAAAGGTGCACAGATTAGTCCGCGGCCGTGTGTGGCCATAAAGTTCACAATCTCAGGGGTAATGCACTCGGCCGCGCAGATGAAGTCTCCTTCGTTTTCACGGTCTTCATCATCCACAACAATGATCACTTTTCCGTTTTTGATCTCTTCGAGGGCTTCTTCGATTGTGTTTAGTTTGATATCGCTCATGTTATTCAGTTCATATTCAGGGTGTGCAACGTGTGCTTCCAGCACGGAAAGTTGTCCAGCCATCTAACAAAGACTTTGTTCAGTCTGTTCCAACGTCACCATCACCATTTGGCCACTACTATACCGAGTATATCGGCCAGGTCTTTTTCTCCTCCCTTCAACTGCTCATGGATGGTGAAATATTTTTCAATATCCTCCTCACGGGTAGCCTGCTTCATCTGCTGCAGGTTCTCTTCGATCAGCTTCTGGATCAATCGGAACTTGAGCCGCAATACATTGGTATAGGCCATGTCGCGCAGAATCTCACGCTCGTGCGGAAAGAAGATCTGATACTCTTCGCTCCACGCTTTGCTGGTTTCATACCGTGCTGTAGTAAGCTCGGCAACCATATTCCGGGCTTCCTGCGAGCCGTGCTCCATGAAATACAGCGGATCGCAAACTTCGCCACGCTCAGCTCCTTCACGAAACGTCATGTATATCTCCTTGTATACCGGGTTCATAAACTCCACATCTTCCAGCTCTGCCAGCATGAAATCAATCAGTCGCTGATCATCGTACGCCAATTCGGCATAGTTGAGCAACAGGCGGATGGACTCACGCTCCTGCATCTGCACTATACCGGACGTATCAAGTTTCGAAGAGGTTGCCACCTCCGGAAGTATATCCGGTATGGGCATCCTGTTTTCATTGCGCGATTTATCCTGCTGCTGCTTTTGCCGGTCGCCAATCAGTATCTTGTTGAGCTCTGTGAGCAGAACAGATTCCTGTATTTTGAGCAGTTGCCCGGTTTCCTGTATATATACCGATCGTTTGATGGGATCGGGAATCAAAGAAATACTTGTTACGATCTCACGGATGGCCTCCGCTTTTTTGATGGGATCGTGCCCCGACTCCTCTGCCAGCAAGTCGATCTTGAACGAAATAAAATCTTTCGTGTGTTCTTTCAGATAGGTTTTGAACTCCGTGCTTCCCATCTTCTTGGAGAAGCTGTCGGGATCATCGCCATCGGGCAACAATACCACGCGCACGTTGAGTCCGCCTTTCAATACGAGGTCTATACCACGCAATGCTGCTTTTATACCAGCCGCATCGCCATCGAACAATACGGTAACATTCTCGGTAAACCTGCGGATGAGTTTGATCTGCTCTTCGGTGAAAGCCGTTCCTGACGATGCCACTACGTTATCGACATCAGCCTGGTGCATGGAGATCACATCGGTATAGCCCTCTACGATGTAACAGAAGTCTTCCCTGCGAATGGCATTCTTCGCCTGGTACATACCGTAGAGCACGTTGCTCTTGTGGTATATTTCCGTTTCAGGCGAGTTTATATACTTGGGCTGATCTTTCTCTTTGGTAAGAATACGCGCACCGAAGGCAATTACTTTACCGGAGAGATTATGCACCGGGAAGATTACGCGTCCGCGGAAGCGATCATAAAATCGTCCGCCATCTTTCTTGATGATCAACCCTGCTTTCTCCAGCAGCTCTTCGCTGTAGCCAATGCCTAAGGCTTTCCTGCTTAAATGATCCCACTCGTTGAGCGTGTAGCCAAGCTCAAACTTTTCGATGGTGCGATCGTGAAAACCGCGTTCGCGGAAATAGCTCAGGCCTATGCTTCGCCCTTCCTCCGACTCCATGAGCGATTCCTTGTAATAGTCTTTCGCATAGTTCATGAGTGCGTAAAGACGATCGCGGTCGCTTTGCTGGAATTGCTCTTCCGGTGAACGCTGATCTTCCTTCAGATCAACACCATATTTTTTGGCGAGGTAACGGATAGCCTCCACGTAGCTCATGCCCTCGTGCTCCATCACAAACGTGATGCTGTCGCCACCTTTGCCGCTGCTGAAATCTTTGAAGATACCCTTGCCGGGAACGACATAGAAGGAAGCCGTTTTTTCGTTTGTGAAAGGACTTAACGCCTTGTAATTCTGACCGCTACGCTTTAACGACACAAAGTCTCCAATCACATCAACAATGTCGAGGCGGCTTCTGACTTCATCTATGGTTTCGCGGGAGATCATACGATAGTAAACGACTGTTCGGGGCAAAGATACTTGAATCCTCCGTAGTCAATAATGCCTCGAAATAATAGTTTGGCAACACGCCGTTTCTTCCCTTTTCGGGCTAAAATAAACTATAGCTCTTTGACTTCTGGCAATGAACTTTCGCCCTAAATTGCGGCCGTTTTGAACACATTGGAGGCTTCCGGATCAGAATAGATTGAATTACCGGAACTTTAATCTGCAATCCGAAATTTGACATTCTGAAATGATTACATCAACTGACATTCTGAAGGCTCTTTCTACGGTAGAAGACCCTGATCTGAAGCGCGACCTGGTGAGCCTGGGCATGATTAAAGACCTGAAGATCGAGCCAAAAAAAATAAGCTTTTCTGTAGTACTCACCACACCGGCTTGTCCGCTGAAAGACAAGATCCGCCAGGACTGCGAAGACGCTGTTGAAAAGGTAGTGGGTCCTGATGTTGAGATTGATATTTTCATGACCTCTTCGGTTACAACCCTGCGCGACAATGCCCCGCTTCTACCCGGTGTTAAAAACATAATTGCCATTGCCTCCGGTAAAGGTGGCGTGGGTAAATCTACCGTTACTTCCAACCTTGCTGTGGCACTGGCACAGGCTGGCGCAAAGGTCGGTCTTATTGATGCAGATATCTACGGCCCTTCTATTCCGGTGATGTTCAACTGCGAATACGAGCAGCCCATGGTAAAGCAGGTGAACGGCAGGAACGTGATCATCCCGATTGAACAATATGGTGTGAAGCTGATCTCGATCGGCTTTCTGGCACCGCCCAACAGTGCCGTGATCTGGCGTGGACCCATGGCCAGCTCTGCCCTGAAGCAATTCTTCAGCGATGCTGATTGGGGTGACCTGGATTATCTTTTGATCGACCTGCCTCCCGGCACAAGCGATATACATTTAACGATGGTGCAAACTGTTCCCGTAACCGGGGCGGTGATTGTTACCACGCCACAAAAAGTAGCGCTGGCCGATGCGAACAAAGGTCTCGCCATGTTCCAGCAACCGCAGATCAATGTACCGATATTGGGTGTAGTAGAGAACATGGCCTACTTCACGCCGGAAGAGCTGCCCGATAACAAGTACTATATATTCGGCAAGGATGGCGGCAAGAACTTATCAGAAAAGTACAACGTTCCATTCCTGGGGCAAATACCGCTGGTGCAAAGCATCCGCGAAAGCGGTGACAGTGGCTTGCCCGCTGCCCTGAAAGAAGGCCCGACAGCAGCAGCGTTTAAAGACCTCGCCGAAACACTGGCGCGACAAATTGCTATTCGCAATGCCAGGCAGCCGACACTCGTTACCGAGGTGAAGTAAAAATGCCTTCTTAATAAATTGATTCAGAATAGTTACCTTTAGCTGACGAAAGTAAAAGTTGAAACACACGCCTGATGAATACGCTTGAAGAACTTACACAAAAAATAGAAACCTCACTGAACTCCATTCGCCCCTACCTCGAAGCCGATGGCGGCAATGTGAAAGTAAATGAGATCACACCCGAACACATTGTGAAGCTTGAGTTTGTAGGGGCCTGCGGTAACTGCCGTATGTCTACCATGACTTTCAAAGCGGGTGTGGAAGCGGCCATCAAACGCGATGTTCCCGAAATCAAGGGAATAGAGGTGATCAACCTTACACCGATAGCGAACTGACCGGCAGTAACGTTGTGAGCAGAAACGCTACGGATATATAGCTAACTTCTCCTGCGGACACTGCAGATATAGTCGCCCGGTTAAAGTCAAGGTTTAGCCGGGCGATTTTTTTATTTTACGGTGATCTTCAATTTCAACTTCGCGATATTGCCATCACGGTCGGTAATCACGAATGACCATTCTTCTACACCTGCCTGATTGCGTACTTTAAATGTATAATCCTTTTCATAGTATTGTTCTTCGCTGCCCGTGAGTGTAAAAGTCTGTTGTGTAGTAGTGCTTTGAGCACCATCATACGCATAACTGATGTTATACGTCTTCATATCGTCTTCTTTTTTCCTGGCGATAATACCCACCGTAAGCGATGTATCTTTTGCCACGGTTGTATCCTGTGATATATAGTTTGCGCCGGTCTTGAATTCAATGGAGGGTGGCACATGCGGATCGCACGACCACATCAACGCAACGGCGGCCAATAGAAAAAACATCAACAATTTTGCTTTCATAAAGCGTGTTTAAAATTTAAAATTCAATCCGAAGACTATCGACCTGCCCATATTGGCGATGCCATAATATTTAAATCTCGACAGGTGATCGTAGTAAAGTTTATTCAGCAGGTTGTTGCCAGTTAACGACAACTGGTATTTACCGCATTGCGCTTGTATACCGGCCTGAATCAACAGATAACTTTTTGTAGATGTCTCAAAGGCTGCAGGACGATTCTGATCGAATACGTATACACTGCCCGCATGTATCATTGCGTTTTGAAACTTGCCCATCGGTGGCAACTTTTGCCTGAACATGGAAGTAATTTTGTTGGCAGGAATAAATGGCAAAGGCTCGCCGTTACTTTTATCAGCTTGTATACTGCTGTAAGAAATATCCCATTCCGTGTGTATACCTGGCAACCTCCACCCGGAGGACAATTCCATGCCGCGAATGTTCGCATTTGTTTGCTGAAAATGATATACGCTGAATCCATAATACTCCGTACCGGTTGGTTCGAGGTATATATAGTTTCTGAAGTAATTGGAATACACCGAAGCAGAAACGTGCCAGCAAGATGAAGTATATAGCACGGAGCCCTCTACATTTAGATTCTGCTCGATCCGGGCATTCGGCATACCAATTTCCCAGCGAAGTGTCCCTTCGTGTAGTCCGTTGCTGGATAGCTCTGCCAGGTTGCCGGGTCTATAACCCGAAGAAGCATGAAGCTTCACCTGGAGATTGTCAATTAATGTGCGCGCTGCACCTGCCGAAAAATTAAAGGCGTTGTAAAACCGGGTAAAGGGTATAATTTCCTGGGTAGGACTATCATTGTCCGTCACGTTAAGCGACTTGGTTGCGAACGTCTCGACCAACTTTTTGTCATAGCGGATACCTCCCTCCAGCAACCATTTATCCCGGTGAAATTTATAGTAACCAAAGGCTGATGCTTCTCCGCTGAGCGCATTGGGAATAATAATTCTACCGCCAAAATTGGTGTTCGTCTGTGCAAATATACTTCCGCCATATACCCACTCGGCAAAAGAACCGACAGGGCGAATTACCTGTATCAGCGCATTGGCGGAGTTTAACAGCATGGAAAGACTTATGCCTCCACCTCCCTCATCTTCCATACGCAGGTTAGACGTTGCCCCGATGTTGAATTTGATTTCTTTACGGTCGCGGAAATAGGTATTTTCACTTGTGGCCTGAATATAGGAAACAATATGATGCGGGCCGTCAAACGATCGGCTGAGCCTTCCATCTTCCCGCTTGCGCGACAAAGAGTCAAACACAAAACCAAAAAGGCTATAAGAACTCGCAACATTTACCACATGTATACTGTTGGCTTTGTTTTTACCCCACCCGGCTTTTAAATTATAGGACGCAAACCGTGAATTGAGAATACGATTGTTTTTACCGTCACTATAATCGCCATGACTGTCAAAACCAGCCCTGATTTTTTTCCACTTATTGGCAGATGATTTTTTGTAACCATAGTTTAACGACATCCCGTATGTATTGGAGTATAAGCGGAAGTTCACATCCTGACTGCGTGAATTTACAGGCGCAGGCCGTTCTTCTATTACATTGATCACGCCACCCAGGGCATCGGAGCCATATAGTACCGATACTGGTCCGCGGATAATCTCCAATCGATCTATACCTATATCACTCAGTCCGAGTCCATGCTCATCCTGCCATTGCTGATTATCAAAACGAAGTCCATTTACATTTACCTGAATCCGATTGCCGTATAGTCCGCGGAGAACCGGCTTCGATATACCTGCGCCGGTAGTCAGCTGGCTCACGCCCGGTATTCTGGTCAGTGCATCGGCAATACTGAATGCCCCCGCTTCATTTAGTTGTGCACGCGTTAACTGTGCAATGGTAAATGTAGTTTCCTGCGGAGCCTGCGATCGATAGCCGGTTACCACTACTTCTTTTGCATAAAAAACGGAAGGCTCCAGCTGTATGCGAATAAGAGAATCGCAAGGCACAGAGATATTCAGAAACTTTGTTTTATAACCGAGATGAGATATCTCCAGCAGCAGCTTACCGCCAGGTATATCAGGAAATATAAAACCACCGTCTGACTGTGCACACAAACCACGCTGAAGTTCGGGTAAATATAGGGATGCCTGTGGCAGGGGTTCATTGCTCCGGGAATCCGTCACAATGCCTGAAAGCGTATGCTGAGCCTGTACAGAAAAGCTGATCAACACGGCAAGTTGCATTACGAAATATTTTATAACGAAATGTTCTGTACAAAAATGGCGCATCATAAAGACTTTTCTACTCACATTTACTTTTCGCTGCAAAGAGTAAATATATAGTTTTACGATCCTGCAACATAACACATCTATAGCCTGCGGTGGGAAGCCTGGGAACCAAAAAACGTTCTATAGCCGTCTTTAAAGGTTTTATAGCTGCTACATCCGTATTATCACCGAGGTCCTTCTGTGTAATCATTTCAGAAAAATATTTTCACGATTGCGACACAGTAACATGGCTGTCACCGTGTATACCGATCATCGTTAACATGCCATCGGGAGTTGGAGAGCCGTTGCTTACGGCAAAGTCATGGCGATTGAAACAACAGATTACCAAACTACGCGGCGTTGAATATGTATGCACCAAGGTTCTTCGCACTTTCCGTTTGCCGCCTTAGCCGGATACCATGTCACCGCCTTTTCAAGCCACGATACACCTTTTAAAAAATCACCTGGCGATCGAAACGGGCATTAAAAAAGTTATCAAGGGATGCTTTCTGAACATACGGTTACTCTTCGTATATTTCCCTGATAAAGATTTTGTGTATCTGACCTCTGCTTGTGTGAATTCCATGCTGTTATTTTTTGCGAATTTCGAAAAGAAAGCGACCATCGCGGTTTGTCTGTTGATGACTTTTGTACATGTGTATACCGCTGATGCTCAAACCCGCTGCGGTACGGTAGAGTATACATCTGCATTACTTCGCCGGAATAATATACCAGAGAACAACACACAGTTTGAACAATGGCTGATGCAAAAGAAACAACAGCGGCTGAAGCAACAATCGGCTAACCGTACGCAAACAGCAACGTATCAGATTCCGGTAGTGGTGCACGTTATTCATAACGGTGAGGCTGTAGGCACCGGCACCAATATACCCGATGCACAGATCATCTCTCAGATCAAAGTATTGAACAACGACTATCAGCGACTCAACAGCGATGCAAGCAATACACCGGCAGAGTTTAAAACGGCGGCTGGTAGCATGAGCATTGAATTTGTTCTGGCCAAACGTACACCCGATGGCTTTGCTACCAATGGTATTGTACGGGTAAAAGGCACACAAACTTCGTGGACTTCGGGCGATAACACCGAGTTGAAAAGTCTGAGTTACTGGTCTTCCAATGACTATTTGAATATTTGGGTTTGTAACCTGACCGATTATCTGGGCTATGCACAATTTCCGGTATCAAATCTCCCGGGCCTGGAAGATTACCAGAACGGCCTCGCGACTACCGATGGTGCCGTATTCAATTACCAGGCGTTCGGTTCTGCTGATGACGGTGCTTTCAGTTTGAAAGCAAAGTATAGCAAAGGCCGCACGGCTACACACGAGCTCGGCCACTTCTTTGGACTTCGTCACCTTTGGGGCGATGTTTCCAATTGCAATGGCACCGACTATATTGCCGATACACCTCCTCAGGATGCTCCTACATACAACTGCCCAACGCATCCGCAGGCTGCCTGCAATTCCACCAAGATGTTTCAGAATTACCTTGACTATACCGATGATGCCTGCATGAATCTCTTTACAAAAGATCAGGTCGACAGGATGATCACCGTATTGGAGAATAGTCCACGGAGAACATCGTTGCTTACATCGCCGGGATTACTAGATCCCACGGCCGAAGGAAATGATCTGCTCATCAAGGAAATTATAGCGCCATCGCCGGTAACATGTAAAACAACCGTTACACCCCGCGTGGTGGTGAAAGTAAATCACAGTGTTGAGACGATCACATCGTTCAAACTGGTATATACCGTAAATGGTGCATCCATTCCTACGCAAGTTGATAACGTAGCATTGGAAGAAAATGATCTGATCGAAGTTATCCTTCCCGACATTCAACTCTCACAAGATCAGAATGAACTCTCCTTTGAAGTACAAACACCCAACGGAGGTATCGATGTAAATCCGTTGAACAACAGCAAATCGCAGATTACCGTTACCAACACCTCGCAGGATGCTATACCGCTGCGGCAGAATTTTGAAAGCGCAACCTTCAGCAACACGTGGGCTGTTACCAACCCGACAAGCGGAGCCACCTGGCAATCAGTGAGTCTTACCAATAACACGGCTATATATGCCAATGGTTTTACAAACACCACCGTTGGCGATGAGCTGTGGCTGGTAAGCCCGACACTCGATCTCACAACTTCTGCGGAGGCCAGTGTTTCATTTGATCTTTCGTATGCCTATCGCACCGGCATGATCGATAATTTCCGCATTGTAGCCTCAACAGATTGTGGTACTTCGTTCGTTACATCGTTACTTAATGATAGCGGCCCCAACATCGACACGCGCACGTCCTCTTCGGCATGGCAACCGGTTTCTGTCAGTGACTGGACCAAGGGGAAAAATATTTCATTGAGCGCCCTTGCCGGAGAAGACAGTGTACGACTGGCCTTTATCTTCACCAATCAGAATGGCAACAATCTATACCTCGACAACATCGAGTTCTTCCAGTATGAAAATCCTCCGGCGGTAACTTCACAGCTTGTAGTATATCCGAACCTTGTGTTGAGCGGAGACCTGATAAACATACGTCTCAACCTTCCGGAACGCGAATCGGCAACTGTATATATCACAGATGTCTCCGGACATGTATTGCATACACAAACTATCTCAGAAGGGCTGAATCAAACCTATTCGTTTTACCTGGATGATATACAGCCGGGCATGTATCTGGTGCACGCCCTCACGCCTGGTAAAGACTATGCAGCGAAGTTTGTTGTTCGTTAGCCGTTATCGGTTAATCGTTACACGTTACACGGAAGTATAACGAAATCTCCAGCAGCTATTTAAAAAATATCGAACAAGGAACACCGATCAACGAATAATGAAGTCATCACACTCCCATTTCCCAATCACACATCTCTAGCAGCTCAGCAGCCAGAAGCCAGCAGCTATTTAAAAATATCGAACAAGGAACACCGATCAACGAATAATGAAGTCATCACACTCCCATTTCCCAATCACACATCTCTAGCAGCTCGGCAGCCAGAAGCCAGCAGCTATATAGCCCTCGCAGCTAATTTTCACTATCTTTCGGCACGAAACATTTTTTTAGATGGCTAAGAAGAAAAAAGTAGCAATCCTTTATGGAGGTCGCTCGGTAGAGCACGGTGTATCGGTTAACTCGGCCCGCAATATTTACGAGTATATTGACAAGAAAAAATTTGAACCTGTAGCCATCGGCATTAGTACCAAGGGCCGGTGGTACCTCACTGAAAATGTGAGCAAGGATATAGAGAAAGGTGAAGCCCTGAGCCTTGTGCTAGACCCGGTGAAGCCTGGCTTCATGACATTGAAAAGCAACAAGCGTTTTGAAGTAGATGTTATTTTCCCTGTACTGCACGGCACCGATGGTGAAGACGGCAGTATACAGGGTATGATCAAAGCGATGGATATACCGATGGTGGGTACCAGTGTACTGGGCTCTTCCATGGCCATGAATAAAATTGTAGCCAAGCGACTGTTGAAAGAGGCGGGGTTGCCGGTAACCGATTTCATGACGTTCCGCTACGATGAGAAAGACAAGATCACGTTCAACGCTATTGCTAAAAAACTTGGTACACCGTTCATGCTCAAGTCGGCAAGTCTCGGATCATCCGTGGGTGTATCGAAAGTGAAAACTAAAAATGATTTTAAGAAGGCGGTGGAAGAAGCTTTCAAATATGATGACGAAATGATTGCCGAGAAGTATGTGAGCGGCCGCGAGATTGAGTGCGCTATCCTTGGCAACTATCCGCCGGAAGCATCCTATCCGGGTGAAGTGGTGATCAGTAAAAATTACGAGTTCTATACGTTCGATGCTAAATATGTAGACCCCGAAGCCGTGCGCATCGATGTACCGGCCAAGCTGCCCAAAGCTATCGCTGAGAAAATCCGGAAGGCATCGGTAAAAGCATTCGAAGCCCTGCATTGTGAAGACTTCTCCCGCATCGACCTTTTCCTTGATACAAAAGGAAATATCTATATCAACGAGATCAACAGTATTCCCGGCTTTACCAACTCGAGCATGTACCCGGTAATGTGGAAGGAACGCGGCATAAGCTTCCCTGACCTGATTACCCGGCTACTCGACCTTGCACAGGAACGTTATGACCGCAGTAAGCGCATTGAACGCGGGTTCCAGTCAGGATTGAAGTTCTGATGCTGTATATTTGTTCTCAACTACCCTATTCGAAATGAAATTTAGTCTTGGCAAATTTACGTCCGATACACTGGGAGGTGTTTTACTCAGCCTCGCGCTGGCGCTGGCTTTTCTGATGGTGTTAATAGCGCTGTATTTTTTCGTCTATTTGCCAAAGGTCACCAATCACCTGGAGAGTATAACCGTGCCCGACATACAGGGCATGAAAGTTTCTGAACTTGAAGACTTCCTGGAGAAGAAAGATCTCCGCTACGAGGTAAACGACTCTTCTTATTCAGCGGAGTTTCCTCCGCTTACGGTATTAAAACAGTATCCGCATCCAGGAGCGAAAGTGAAAGAAGGCCGAAAGATTTTTATCTCCGTAAATCGCATTGATGTGCCAACGGTGCCCCTACCCAACCTGGTGAATGGATCGGTAGTAAATGCAGATGCTGTACTCGCCAGCAATGAGCTGAAGCGTGGAAAAATCACGATGGTTCCTGGCGGCTTTCTGAATGTGGTGAAAGAAATGAAATACCGCGGTGCTCACATAGAACCCAATGTACGGGTTCCTAAAGGAGCCGTGATCGACCTTGTTGTTGAAAGTGGTGGTAATGCAGTAACCGTGGAAGATCTGGTAGGCCAGGATTATGAAGATGCCAAGTTTGTAATTCTTGGTAATAACTGGAACATCAATGTAACCGTTGTGGGCGATACAGTCGGCATAACACCTGTTGTTTTGAAACAAAAACCGGAGCCCGGAGAAACGATAAAGATCGGTGATGTCGTTGATATATGGATAGGCGCCCCCGGAACAGAACCCCCGAGTGAATGATCCACAAATTTACAAACGATACGTTACGCAACACTCTAAAAACATTACGGGCTGACCGGTTCAGCCCACACACCGTTGTTTTCATTATGCTCCTGTTTGTTACAACGGACAGCCTGGGGCAACTGGTACGCGATGCCGTGCAGCGAAAACCAGCTATTCGTAAAACTTCATCCGCTTCGGCCCGCAAACAAAGTACACCGTTATCACTTCCCTTCTGGGATGATTTCTCTTTCACGCCCATTGATAATCCTGCAGATACCAATGCTAACTATCCACTCGATTCCATTTGGATAAATAGTGAAAGTGTCTGGATCAACGAAGGTGTTGGTGTAAATGCGCCCAGCATTAATGTAGCGACTTTCGATGGACTCAATTCAGCGGGCCTCCCCTACTCGGATGTTATACTTGCCAACGGCCTTCGCGATAGTTTAACTTCACAGCCGATCGACCTCAGCGAAACGGGGGTAGCGCTCGGTGAGCGCAATTCGCTATTCCTCAGTTTCTTTTATCAATGGCAAGGCAACGGTGAACCACCTGATAAAAATGACTTCTTCCAGTTAGAGTTCAAAAACAGTTCTGGAGAATGGGAGATCATGATGACGATTTATCCGAAAACAACGATGAGTCGCACGGAATTTTATGACACCATTATCCAGGTACCCTTTGATGATGCACGTTTCTTCCACAACGCTTTTCAATTCCGCTTCGATAACTTCGGCCGCAAGTCTGGCCCGTTCGATACCTGGAACCTCGACTATATATATTTTGATAAGAACAGAACACTGAGCAGCACATCGTATCCCGACCGCTCGCTGGCTTCTGAACCTACACAACTCTTTGGCAGATATACCGCAGCTCCGTTAGAGCACTTCCGGAAAACAGCACCGTTCGACAGCATCGAGTTTGATGTAAAGAACCTGAAGAAGTCTACCACCGAAATTGCGATCGGGTATAACGCCAACATGACCTTCAGGAATTATGAGAGCGGTGCAGCTCTGGCAGATCATACTATATTATTCAGCTCCGGCGGTGTTGGTCCGAACGGAGGTTTAATGAATCCATCCGAGCGCGCCCGCGTACGCATGGAAACCAAACCAAATGCAAGCGATCCGTTGCAATTCAATCCTTCAGCCGATTCGATTGATGTTATTCTGAAAATCAACGTGATCAGTGGTGACAATCTCGATAGTGGCCGCCCTAATTTTTTGCCGATTGATTTCCGCATTAACGATACTTCTACCACCACCTATAAGCTCAAAGACTATTACGCATACGATGATGGCACGGCTGAATTTTCTGCGCGCCTCAATACTACGAGCGACAAGCTTGCCTATGCATTCGATATGCTCACGGATGCTGTGGATACACTGGTGGCGTTCGATGTATACTTCCCTGATTTTGGTCTCAGCGCCGATCCAACCGTAGATTTCCAGATCTATGATGATGCCAATGGTTTGCCTGGCGACCTGCAGTATACCATCACCAGCTATACCCTGGTAAAACAAGGCACGATCAATAAATTTCAACGCGTTAAAGTGCCGGAGGTAGTGCGGGTAAAACAACGCTTCTATATAGGCTATACTTCGCCCAACGTTCGCATCGGGCTGGATGCCAACAATGACACAGGCGACAGAATGTTTGTAAATGTGGGTGGCGGCTGGTATCAGAACACTGATGTTACCGGAAGCCTGATGATACGCCCGTTGTTTGGCAAAGGTAAAGATAACCCGGTGGGCATACCGGAAGAGCAAACACTACTTGCTACCTATCCGAATCCCAGCCATGGCGAGTTCTACATGGATCGCGCATTCGAGGTATTACAGGTAATCAGCATCACCGGGCAGACCATGCCGTTCTCTTCTGAGGTATATAGCGATCAGCAGCAGAAGGTAAAGCTTCAGCAAGCTACACCGGGCCTATATATACTTCGCGTCAGGAAAGGCAACGCATTTGCTTCCCAGAAAATTATCGTGCGGTAATTTACAACGGCATCAACCGGTAATCGGCTTGATATAGTAAATATCCAGTGGCGCCAGGCTAAAGCACAGAATAAAGATCAGCAACGTAAACCATCCGAGGACAATGCGTTTAGCATCTAATGGCTCTTCGATTTCAGAAGGCGGATGTTGAATACCGATAAAGCGACTGATGATAAAGCCAAAGAGTAACCACCCGGTATAGCCTTCAAGTTTCGGAAAGGCCCAGCAGAGCAGTATCTGTACCGCAAGCATCAGCAAAGCATACATCAGCGAGTCGCGTCTGGCCGGCAGCATCAATGCCGCAAAGCATGTATAGTTGAATAATGTAATCATGGGTATTCGCCACACCAAACTGGAAGCAGGCATTCCTACTTTCACAACACCCAGCCCCGCATAAAAGATAAACAACACAAAGAATACGGAAGCGATGATCCGATGCCCTTTCCCTCCGAACAAACCATACGTAACGTGTCCGCCATCCAATTGCCCAATGGGAAGCAGATTCAGGCTCGTAAAAAAGAGCGCTATAAATCCCGCCAGCAGGAATGGATAATGCATCAGCTCATGTGAATTGGGAATACGATTTTTATCGGCTATAAATTGATTGCAGATGGTATATACCAGCGGTGTACCGATATTGAAATCCATTGCGGCCAAAGAATCCGTTTCTGATATCGGATTGTATGCATGCTCCGCATAATTAAATCCATACTGCTTATACTCGGGGTGTACTGTAAATATATAGTCGGCCGGAGGCAGCGTAGCATATCCATAAATGATCACGGCAATCGCCACTATAAATCCTGCGAGTGGTCCCGCCAGGCCTATATCAAAATGCTGGCGGTTGGATCGTACCTTTTCTTCAATGCGTATTACTGCGCCAAAGGTTCCGATAGAAGGTATCAGCGGATTGGGAGGAAAAGGTATATAATACGGTAACGATGCTTTTATCTTGTGATACATGGATACAAAGTAATGGCCGAACTCATGCACCGTCAGGATCAGCAGGAACGGAACCGAAAATTGCATGCCGCTCACAAAATCGGCCCAGCTATACGCGGCATTGAAACCGATCCCTTTGCTGGCACTAAGCGCAAATACAGATTTACCAAAACACCATTCTGCACCGGCAAATGTAGTGGTAATAAACGTTGCCAGGAACAACCCTACCTGCAGCAAAATCCTTTTCGTCTCTTTAGTCATTGAAGTAATCCATTATCACATCCGGAGTAACCACATGTACGGTTTGAATGCCCAGCGCTTTCGCACCGGCAATGTTATCGGCATTATCATCGAGGAAAAGAGTTTCCTGCGGAGCCAGCCTGTTCTCTTCCAGCACCTGCTCAAATATATCAGCATCCGGCTTGCGCTTCTTCATCAGATGCGAGTAGTATGTTTTGTGAAAGTAACGATCCAGCGATTTTTCCTGAAAATGCGGCAACAGGATTTTGTCATGGATATAGTTGAGGTGTATGGTGTTTGTATTGCTCAACAGGTATACATTGAATTTATTCTTAAGGCTCAGCAACAGATCAAGCTTTTGCTGTGGTATACCGCGCAGCATGGCATTCCAGCTCGCATCCAGTGCAGCATCATCAGCCGTTACGTTGTAGAGCTTGCGTACGAAGGAGCGGAACTCTTCATCGTCAATAAGTCCTTTTTCATATTCCAGAAAACCGGGAGAGCTGATGAAGAGCTCTTTTACTTTTTTCTTTTCAAGCCCCGACAGGTCGGAGAAAGATTGTAAAGTATGATCAACTGAAAGATCGAGTATAACACCACCCAGATCAAAGATCAGATTTTTAACAGAAGATGCCTGCGCCACAAAACTTGTATGTTAGTGATGCGCTAAAATAACAAAAGGTTATCATCTGCCGACAACTTTTCCTGGCAAACGGCATCTGGCAACAGATACAAATGAAAAAACCTCTGGCTCGCAACCAGAGGCCCGATTCACTGAACGGGTACTTTTGCCTTTCCTCGTTCAGATCATCTGTGGAAGTATTATTTGAAGGAGATTGTTAGCTCGCCTGTAGCTTTCGGATTGTAAGGACTCAGCGCATCGAGGCGTTTTGCCAGCACATCCCACTTGGCACCCGGTGAAGTACCGCCAGAAACAAAACCATTTGCATTAAAATATCCGGGTGCTGAGGTAGTGGAGAGATACGCGGCAAGAGCATTCTGATCAATACCAGGCCACATTGCAGTAATCTCGCTGGTAAGTACATTTTTGATTGAATATTCTTTCAGCAACACCTGGCGATCGTCACTGTCCAGCGTGCTTGGAGGCAAACCAACTTCTGCCACACCAATGTTATCAGGATCGCTGCCCGATGCCACAAATGCCCAGTCGAAACCTGTAGTGCCCGACAACAGAACCGCGTTCGGATGGTTGCTGTTTCCATATACATCTACCACATCACCCTTCTTGCCGGCAAACATGTGCAGGGAATTGATTGAGTATGGATCTTTCAATGGATTAGCCAGTGGCAGACCCGCAATGCGTACTTCCATTTCCGCATCATAACCATGTTCACCAAACTCGCTATAGTCAATACGGAACACGGCATCTTTAGCATTGGCATTGGTAATGCGATCGCAGTTATACGGTTTAATGATTGCGATGCCTTTTACTTTAGATGATTTATTCCAGAATATCTGTAATGCTTTACCACCATCGGCAGCGTTTTCCGATTCAGCATCCGTAATGGTAAGCTGATAATCCCAGTCAACACCTTCGAAGGAAACATTTGATAACACTACCAGGTTTTTTACGCGGTTGTCATCATCGCCAACATAGGTGATCGACATTACGCGATCGATCTTATACAAGCGAATGCCTGCTATAAATTGCTCCACCAAAGTAGAAGCTGCTTTCCCTACAGCAATGAATGTTCTGAGGTTAATATATATATCGCTACCTTTCACCGTATCGCCTTCTGCCCTTCCGGCCGCCAGTCTGCCACCCGCAGAACTGTTGCTGATGGAAGCAGGTATATCTACACTAAACTTCTCGGGAAGGATTGTATCCTCCGATTTTACATCCTGGTTTGTTTCGCAGGCGGTAAATAAAATGGACAGCGCAAGCCCCATGACCAAGACAATTGAAACAAGTTTTGCAGTCTTCATGATTTTGGTTTTTAATGTTGTGTTTTAGTCTCTCTTGTTATTGCAGCAGTCGTTTTTGCTGCTGTTCAATCCTAGAACACAGGCATCTGCAAGTACCCTTATGCCTTTTTATAAAAAAAATTAAAATTGTTCAGATCGGGGCAAAAATGCCCTTTTTAGAATGGAAATGAAATTATTTCACCACCGTAGTATCTGAAACCACCGTAGATACGGCAAAGAAACCAACAGCACCGGCGCTGAGATTGGTCGTGGCGTTGTCGCGCTGCACATCAAATATACCTCCGCGCCATTCGGTCTCCGATAACATGGAGCGCAAAAACTCCCTGTAAGCAACGCTAATCGAATATTTTTTACGAATAATGGTTGCCCCTGCCGGGAAGTAAAAATCTTCTTTATCCGGTTTGTATAGCTCGTTCACATCGATCGTCTTCAAATCATAATAGATCAACTCTCCTGCGCAGTCGCTGCCGGTGCAGGCAGTTGTATTCTGCCAGGATATAGCATGCTCTATATAATTGGGCGATTGACCGGAGGAGTTAAACACCAACTCGAACTGATCGTTTACCGCTTTATATTGAATAGCCTGCAATGCTTCTACAGGCACAGCGCTATCCTGTGCGGTATATTCATGTTCATTATATAGTATATGCAGCGTATATACTTTGCCGGTTACAGCGCGTAGCACAGGAGTATAATATTCACCCGAGCCGGCAGGATATTCTGTTAATGGATAAACCGTAGCATCATCGGCTATGGTAACAAGTGCACCCGTTACCGGCTCCGGAGTTTCATTCTGTGTTTTATGCGGATGTGTAAGTTTGACGCGATGACTGATATTTTCATTGGTAAGCATACCCTCTACAGCAATCAGATGGGTATCTTCCGATTTCAACGGTAGATTCGTCTCCTCCTCACACGCCATCAGCAGGAGAATAAAGAACAGAATCGTATGAAGTCGTACTTTCATAACCACTTGAAGTTATAGGCTATAGATGGCGTAAACCGGAATAAATAGTATTGTGAAGTAACACGATTGCCATCGGATGCATCGGCCGGTATTTTGAAATCGCCGTTGCTGTTCTCGGTTTTGTTATAGTTCACAAAGAGCGCATTCTTGCGGCCGTATACATTGAAGATGGAAAACGATAAACTGTGTCTGAAACGCTTCTCCGGATTTTTATTCAGCTTCACCGTGGCAGACAGATCGAGCCGGTGATAATCCGGCAACCGGTCGTTATTCTTCTGGCCATAGACAGGCACCTCCTCACCATTGTATTGATAGAAGCTGACAGGCGAAGAAAACGGTGAGCCGGTAGAATATACCCAGTTCATACCCAGATTCCAGCGCAGCGAAAGATCGTATGATACCATCAGGTTTACCTGGTGTGGTCTGTCATAGTAAGCGTTATATACCCGCCCTTCGTTTATATCCGCAAACCTGCGTCTGGCGCGTGAGTAGGTATAGCCGATCCATCCGCGCAAGCGACCTTCGTCTTTCCTGGCCAGCAATTCTATGCCATACGCCGTTGCCTTACCAAAACGCAGTTCACGCTCCAACAGGGGATTTAATAATGTTTCGGCATGTGCACTATAATCGATCTGGTTGTTCATCTTTTTATAGAACGCTTCTGCCGTAAACGATGTACCTATATTTTGCCAGGAGTGATAGTACCCGACCGTAGCCTGATTGGCAGTTTCCGGTTTGATGTTGATGCTGCTTGGCAACCACACTTCCAGTGAAGTAAACGGACTGATGGAGTTCGAGATCAAATGTACATTCTGCACATTGCGCGCATAGCTGGCCTTAACAGAAGCATGATCATTCAGCAGGTAGCTCAGCGTGAACCGCGGCTCTATATTTACAAATTGCTTATAGTTATCGCCCTTGGCATAGTACAATGTATCGATAGGATTGTGGTTCGCATCAAATACATATTCGAAAGATTCACCGGTATCAGACCATACGGAAAAACGTGCACCATAATTCACACCCCATCGCTCATTAAGCTTTACCTCATGATTGCCATAAAGTACAAACTCCACCGAGTTGCGAACGGAAAGCGTAGGAAGAAACGATATCGTAGTATCCGACTGCAGATTGCCGGGATTAAAAGTATATCCATTGGCACTCAGGCCAAACGTGAGCTCATTTTCCGGGCGTATAAAATAACTGAAATCAGACTTTACACTGAAGTTGGAGATGTGTGAATTCCAACGCGTGTTCGTAGCTACATCGGTATATAAAAAATAATCGTAACCGCTAAGCGCTAACGTTGTATTCATAAACAAACGGTCGCCGAACAAATGGTTCCACCGCAGCGTGCCTGCCGTATTGCTCCATGATATACCGTTGTTGGTATCGAAATAATTATCAGCGCCCGTATATAGCGAGAAGAGTATACGATTTTCCGGATTGATCTTCACATTGACTTTGGTAGTGAAATCATGAAAATCAAACTGCTTTACATCCTTGTTGATGCGTTGAAAGATCCACTTCAATGTTGAAGCCCGGGCCGATACCAGGAACGAACTTGCACTTTTCCGGAATGGACCTTCCACCCCTATTTTTGTTGAGATCAACCCCGTACTTCCCCACGCTTCAAATCGCTGATCGTTTCCCTTCTTGGTGCGTACATCCAGCACAGACGACAACCTACCGCCCAGTGATGCAGGCATGTCACCTTTATACAACGTTATATCATTCACAGCATCCGGTATAATCGTAGAGAAAAGTCCGAGCATGTGACTTGGATTATAGATCGGAGCATCATCCATCAACACCAGGTTCTCATCGCGGTTGCCACCGCGCACATAATAAAATGTAGAACCGTCTGAATGCAGCTTTACACCCGGTATAGATTCAAGCGATTTCACTACATCCATCTCGCCGAACAACGCAGGTCGGTCTTCTACGGTCTTCGGGCGCACGTTGGTATTGCTCACAGCAATCTCTTGTGCCACATCCGGCAATGGGTTGCTTACGATCACTTCTTCCAGCACCGGTAAATCTTCTTTCAGCGCTATATCTTGCTGTACGGATGCACCCAGGTCTACTGTAGCCGTGTGCGGCTGGTATCCAAGAAACGAACTGGTGACGGTATATTTACCTTTTGGTACTGTAACGGAGTAAAAACCAAAGCCGTTGGTTACGGTTCCTGTCTGCAGCTCTTTGACCAATACCGAAGCACCAATCAATGCTTCGCCACTGCCCGCATCTTTTATGGTTCCACTCAGTGTTATGGTTTGCAGTTCACCTTTATCTGTTTTTTTCTCCGGCTTTAAAATGATCTGTCCTTCTACCAATGTATAGCGAATGCCGAAGCGATCGGCAAGATCACTTAATACAGCCGTTAATTTTTTATTTACCGCACTATATTTCGTGGTCTGAGCGGCTTCAATCTTTTTGGGGTTATAGGAGAAACGCACACCGCCTTTTTTAGCGATCGCTTCGAGCAACTCTGCGAGCGAACCATTCACCTCCAGGCTAATGGAAACATCGGGAAGATTATTTTGGGCAAATGTCTGCAGACATATACATATAGCCGGTATCACCAGCCATCGCCAGCGTTGGTTTGGTAATGAGCATGCGCGAAGGTTTAACATCCTGCTGCTGTAATTTCTATCTGCCTGCCGTTGATCTTGTATGTGAGATTCAGCGTGTTTTCCAATACACGCAATAC
>NZ_DAIQRQ010000049.1:0-6061 GCF_036786105.1 Ohtaekwangia sp. | reverse complement strand
GCCTGCCGTTGATCTTGTATGTGAGATTCAGCGTGTTTTCCAATACACGCAATACTGACTCCAGCGACTGATGATCGAATGTAACGGTTACCGTACAGGCAGCCGGTATCGCCGCAGAAACAGTGATGTTAGCCTGGTATACGCGGTTGAGCGTTTCCACAACGGTGCGAAGGTCTTGCTCTTCAAAAACGATCTTGCGCGTGTTCCACGACTGGAAGTTAATATCATCGTTTACCTGGCTGTTAAGCTTGCCTGCGGCATGGCTATAGATACCTTTCTGACCCGCTTCCAGTTTTACTTCGGAGCTCCATGCAGGCACCGACAATTTTACCACACCGGTTTCCACTACAACTTCTACCGACTGCAAGCTGTCGTAAGCTAATACATTGAATGACGTGCCGAGCACTTCGACCTGCGCATCGCGGGCTTGTATAACAAATGGTTTTTGCGGATTACGTATTACGTTGAAAAAAGCTTCTCCCATTAACTTCACCGCGCGGTCTTTTTCATTGTAGGAAGAAGTATAGGCCAGCGATGAATGACTGTTCAAAGTCACTTGCGTGCCGTCTGGTAAAGATACCGTAAGCGTGTTGGAGGCAGTTTGATACAGCACCGTTTTATCATTGCCGGAATATTGCCATACGATCCACCCGGTTACGGCCAGCAGCACGATGCTTGCAGCAACTTTATACAAAAGCGAATATGAGCGAGGTTCCAGATTTCGAACTTTTCCCGCTGGCTGTGTCTTCTGCTGAATGTTATTCAGGAAGTGATTCCATTCATAATCAAGATCTATTGCACGATCTTCCTGTTTACGGGAATAATGTTGCCCGCTAAGTTCAAATACTCTTTTATATGCACGGTAGTGTTCCTCATTTTCAGGAGCACGGGCAATCCAGGCAAGCAGCTCCTTCTCTTCTTCAGGAGAAGCTTCACTCGCCAGATAGCGCGTTATCAAATCCTTCACACTATCGTTTAAATCGCCATTCACACCTGTTTTCTGTTATGGTAACACATTCCATCCGGTTTACCCTTATCCTTTAAGCATAAAAAAAATCAACATTAAAAATTCTCCCAAATGCTCGCGCATCACATTCAAAGCTTTCGACATCTGGGCTTCTACAGTTTTAATGGAAATGCCCATTTTCTCCGCGATCTGTGCATAACGCAGCCCTTCCATCCGGTTTAGTTCAAATACCATTCTGCATTTTTCCGGCAAGGATTGTATCGCGAGTTCAATACGTTGTTCGAGCTCGGAGGTTTCCAGCGTGGTGTTTACTTCCGCAAGCGCCCCCTCCTGCACAGCATCAAGTATAGTATGTTTCTTTTTATCGCGAATGTAATTGAGACTCCGGTTCCGCACTGCAGTATATAGATAGCTGCGATAGTTTGTATCGGCCGGCAAGGCTTCAAATTTTTCCCATACGGTAACAAAAACATCATGTACCAGACCTTTGGCCTCGTCCCAATCGCCCACATACTTCATGGAAAAGTTGCAGAGTGGCTTGAATAGCTCGCGAAACAGTTGCTCGAACGTATTTAGATTCTTATCTGCCAAAATTCGATGCGGGCTTTAGGCTTGCAACAATGAGTAACAAAGTTTAAAGATATAAAAAAATTACAAGCCGGCAGAATACTGCTCTCCCTATACGCAATCACAATCACAATCCATAGGTAACGGTACAGTAGTAAAATCCGCCAACGGCCGGTCCTCCGAGAAAGGAATGATAGTAATGGTTAAAGATGTTGCTTCCGCCAATCTTTACTGACATCTTCTGCCAGTGTGATGTTACCTGTGCATCAACCGTCTGGTAGGCCGGTACATTTCCATTGACGAGGAACGATTGCCAGTAGTAATCGCTTTGCCAGCGATAGGTAACGGTAAAACCAACGTTTTTGTAAATACGATCATGACCTGCCGATACATTCACAATCCATTGTGGCGTGTTGAACCCATCTTCGAGTCCATCGCCACGGGACCGGCGTTGCAGTTTGGCAAAAGTAAGATTGCCGGATGCCCGGAAGCCTTGCAGGAAAGTATACCGAAGGCCCAGACCGGCACCGTAGTTATAGGCGGTTGTACTGGAGTTTGTCCACATGCGATAGCGATCCTGCTTTGATTTTTCGTTCAGGTAAAATGGAATTGAGTCGGCAATATTTGTCTTGGGAATATTCATTTCTACCTGTGCTATAAAATTATTGTAGCGGTTATAGTAAAAATCAACATCCAGTTGCAAATCTTCGTTAAGGAACATGGCTCTGTATCCGGCTTCAATCGAGCGAATCTGCTCGGGCCTTACATAAGTATAGTCATTCTTTACCAGTAAACCCTGGTTCTTGATAATCGCATCATTTTTACTTAGTCCATTCTTGTTGATATCGGCAATAACGGCCGCCTGGAATGCATCGATCGATACGCGCTTATAGGCATTCTCAAATATACCGGACGACATCACGGGCAATCCCCCCACTCGCTTTACGCCACCGCTGTTTACGTTGGAGAACGCTTCAAATATACTCGGAAAACGATAGCCATGCTGGAATGACAACCGTATATGCTGATGATCGTTGGGAGAATATACCGCTGTAAAGCGTGGATTCCATTTGAGTGAATAATATTCATTTTTATCAACACGAATGGTGGCGCTGACTTTCAGTTTATCGAGAACGGATTTGGATGCCTGCAGAAATCCACCGGTCTTGTCATATAGTAAATTTGCACCCGCTTCGTCCGGGTTGATAAAGTAATTGCCATCGGGAATAATGATATAGGTACGATGATCAAATCCTGCGAGCAGTTCAACACCGGTAGCTTGCCTGAATGCCGGTAACCAGGTTTCGGTGAGATTATACTGACCTTCAACATGCAGCATACGCGACTGCACACGCAATGCTGCGCCATAATCCCAATTATTGATATCACCTAATTGTTTGATCAATGTATTGAACTGCGCTGTGCCCGGTTGCGGCCTGCCCTGATCACTATATACTCTTGCTGCGCGATGTGCATCGGCTATTGATTCGCCTGCCTGAATAGCGCGATTGAAGCCAGTGGTATAATCAGCAAACCATTGATTATCGGACTTGAAACTCTTGTCAATATTCTCGGCCATAGACCGGGCATTATACGATTTACCCGTATTTTCAATTGTGAGGTATGCTGTAAGCTGCAAAGCTTTGGATCGATACGCCAACCCGTGTTGCTGCAATCGGTAATCTTCCAGTCTGAAACGGTTGGCGCGCTGGTATATATTGTCCAGTTGTGCAAAGCGATAAGTATAGATCAGTTTTTTATCGGGAGCAAACGCATAATGTATGGCGGCATCGCCTTTCACATTATGAATACTGTAGTCCACTACCTGTTTTTCATAGTAACCGGTGCGTGCCACTACATAGTTCTTTCCATTGAGTGCCAATGTTCTGCGGTTGGCTGATTCATTGCCATACGAGTTTACAGGGTCAGCCGCCGGATTATCCGATACCAATAAACCGGTGCTGCTATTGGCTTTCGGATTAAGATCGGTATGATCATCGGCAATCCAGTCCATACCTGTAGTATAGGTTCCGTTGATCTTGAACGCAAGCTTCCGGTTGATAGCCTTTGCCCATCGGAGACTTGTCTCTGAAAAAAGTCTGGCGCCTCCGTCTTCGCGTATCCTGTTTATACCGGTTTTTTGCTGCAAGCTGATACCTTGTGTAGTAACTGGATCTTTGGTAATAAAATTTGCCAAGCCATTGATAGCATTCATACCGTACAAAGCCGAAGCAGTACCCGGTATAATTTCAACCGTGTTTATATCCAGATCACTTGGGCCGAGCATATTGGCGATTGGCGCTCCCAGATGAGGTGCCTGGTTGTCCATACCATCTACCATCTGTACAAAGCGCACGTTGGTAGTATTTCCAAAGCCGCGCGTGTTGATCACTTTAAAACCAACACTTGGTACAAGCATCTGTACACCTTTTATATTCTCGAGCGCATCAAAGAACGAAGGCGCTGCCGACTGGTATATCATGCGGCTGCTGAGTTTTTCGATACTTACCGGAGATTTACTCAAATCCTCTTCGAGCCGTGAAGCAGTAACCACCACATCGCTCAGCTCAACCATGTTAACACTGTCCGTCTGTATTTGAGCCAACGATAAAAATGAGAAAAAAGTAAGAAGAATAATGAGTAGAGGTTTTATCATATTCGATATGTATATATTTACATATCGCAATATATGGCAATGCGCAGTTTTTCTGAAATACAAATATATACGGGAGCGATCTATGCCGCGCGAAGGCTGACAGTCGACCGCCAGCAACAGACGAGCGTTACCGGCGAGAGATAGAAAATACCGTTACGATCCATGCAGTCAGGTGCCCTCACCATATTCCGTACGCTCAGCGTTATACATCCCATCAGGAGATGTTCTTCCTTTCAGATGGAGGGTGGAAACAACTTTCCATCCGGCATACCCCCGATGCACGCACATACTGTTGTCTGAACACCTCTCACGTCACACGGTACTCTATCCGCCTGCGGACACTCTATTGACAAAAGCGCACAACGACTATTCC
Source organism: Ohtaekwangia sp. (assembly GCF_036786105.1). NCBI lineage: Bacteria > Pseudomonadati > Bacteroidota > Cytophagia > Cytophagales > Fulvivirgaceae > Ohtaekwangia > Ohtaekwangia sp. The sequence continues at coordinate 1,498 of NZ_DAIQRQ010000049.1, read as the reverse complement.
AGAATATAAGCCTATAAATACCTGTAAGGCCTTTTCTATCTGGCCTGTAATTAGCATTTATCGAAAATTACCTGTATCATATCATTTTAAACCCTAGCAACAGCATGCTCCGTCATTATATCACGCTTGCCTTCCGGACGCTCTGGAGAAACAAGTTCCACACAGCCATTAATGTACTGGGACTATCCATCGGTATCAGCGCGTGCCTGGTAATATACCTCATTGCCAGCCACGAGCTTGGCTTTAACCGGCAGCTTGCTGATTATGATCGTATATACCGCATACACTCCAAATTTACCGGTACGTTTGCCGGATTGAACCGAGGCGTGCCCTCAGGCGTTGGCCCTTATGTGCGGGAGCATTTCAAAGGCATTGACGACTTGTCGCTCTTCTATATGTTTGGCTCTAAAGTAAAGGTTCCGGCATCTGATGAAACCAAGCAGTTTGATGATGAAGAGTCAGCTATTATAGCTTCACCTGAATATTTCAGGGTTTTCAATTCATACGAGTGGCTTACCGGATCACCCGAAGTATTATCAAAACCGAATCAGGTAGTACTCCTGGAAAGTCAGGCTAAAAAATACTTTGGCGATGCAGATATAGCCACGCTGGTTGGTAAAGAAATTATATACCGCGACTCGCTTCCGGTAAATTTAGCAGGAGTAGTAAAAGACCTCCCTTTCCGCAGCGATCTTTCATTTACTGATTTTATCAGTGACGCGACCATTGATGCAACCTGGCTCAAAAAATCATTCCCGGCTGACGATTGGACGGGCGTAAGCAGCAGTACGCAACTATTCGTGAAAGTTTCAGCCGGCACATCACAAGAAGCATTGCTCGAACAAATGCCTCTGCTGGCAAAACAGTATAAAGAAAAGAGCGGGTGGGGTGCCAACTTGTTCGATGTGCAGCCGCTCTCTGATCTGCACTTTAATGCCGACACCGGTATATTTGACTTTGATAACTCGGTACCTGCTCACCTGCCTACACTGATCACATTGCTCGGCGTTGCTTTCCTGCTACTGGTAATTGGTGCCATCAACTTCATAAACCTGGAAACAGCCCAAGCTGTACATCGCGCCAAGGAAGTAGGTGTACGAAAAGTGTTGGGCAGCACGCGCGCGCGTTTGATCCTGCAGTTCCTCTGTGAAGGATTAATGCTCACACTTATCGCGATGGTCGTAGCAATGCCTTTTACGGAACTGGGGCTTATACTCTTTTCAGAATTTATACCGAAAGGTGTTACGCTGAATATAGGAAGGTTAATACCTTTTCTGCTCGGAATTATAGCATTCATCGGTATACTGGCCAGTGCATATCCGGCCTTTGTGCTTTCATCTTTTATTCCTGCCCTTGCCTTAAAGAATCAGGCGAGCCTGGGCAACAGCGCATCACGCTCTGCTTTCCTTCGAAAGACGCTCATTGTATTTCAGTTTACGTTTGCTCAAGTGCTTATTATTGGAACATTGATGATCGGAACGCAAATACATTACCTGCT
>NZ_DAIQRQ010000048.1:5919-42013 GCF_036786105.1 Ohtaekwangia sp. | reverse complement strand
TGTATTTATCTTGTGCGCTATATAAACATAGGCACATCTATGCAAACTTCTTCTGATGATACACTTGTTATAGGCACACCGTTAACCTCGTCTGCAGTTAAAGTTATGTTGCTGGGCTCGGGTGAGCTTGGCAAGGAAGTGGTGATTGAATTTCAGCGCTACGGTGTGGAAGTGATTGCGGTAGACCGTTATGAGCATGCACCTGCCATGCAGGTGGCCCATCGTTCTTATACTATTTCGATGCTGGATGGCGCAGCCCTTCGCCAGTTGATTGAAAAAGAAAAGCCCGACTATATTGTTCCCGAAGTGGAAGCTATTGCCACGGCTACGCTGGTAGAACTGGAGCAGGAGGGATTTCGCGTAGTGCCCACCGCGACTGCTGCACGCCTGACCATGAACCGGGAAGGTATACGCACGTTGGCCGCAGAAACGCTGCAGGTAAAAACATCGCCCTATAAATTTGCCAATACACAGGAAGAGTTTACTGCCGCGGTAAAAGCCATCGGAGTTCCGTGCGTGGTAAAGCCGATCATGAGTTCCTCCGGTAAAGGGCAGAGCGTTGTGAAATCGGAAAGTGATATAGCATACGCGTGGCAATATGCACAAGAGGGAAGTCGCAGTGGTAGTGGCAGCGTGATCGTTGAGGGATTTGTTGATTTTGATTATGAGATCACGTTATTAACCATCCGTCATAAAGAGGGAGTGTCGTACTGCGAGCCGATCGGTCACCGCCAGGAGCATGGCGATTACCGGGAATCGTGGCAACCTCATCCCATGACCACGAAAGCTCTTGATGATGCAAAGTCAATCGCGCAACGTATTGTAAACGCTTTGGGCGGCTACGGTATATTTGGTGTTGAATTTTTTGTGAAAGGCGATATAGTATATTTCAGCGAAGTATCGCCCCGTCCGCATGATACCGGCATGGTAACGATGATTTCGCAGGATCTTTCAGAGTTCGCGTTGCACGTTCGTGCTATCCTGGGGTTACCCATCCCTGTAATTCGTCAGCTGGGCCCCTCCGCATCTTCCGTGATACTGGTGCGTGGAGAATCCAAGAACATAACGTTTAAAGGCTTCGAAAAAGCACTTGCCGAACCCGATACACAACTCCGCCTCTTTGGCAAACCGGAAGTAAAAGGCGAAAGACGCATGGGCGTATGCCTGGCACGTGCCACCACGATAGAAGAAGCACGCACAAAAGCGAACAAGGTAGCGGAGAGTATCGCTGTTACCTGTTATTAGGTACACGTTATCCGTTAATCGTTACCCGTTAATCGTTATCAGGAAGAGTATATTTTAACGATTACCCTAAACGATCTGTGTTATTCTGTGAGTTCCGTGGGAATAAATGCATTTTGTTCCCACATCCCGATGGCTAACCGCTACAGGTTATCCATTAATAGACTGACTCTCCAGGTTATTTCCCACAGAACAAATGACGAAATCTACACACCCATTTCCGCTCACACTCTTCTAGCAGCTGGCAGCCAGCTGCTTACAGCTATTTAAAAAATATTGAACAAGGAACGCCGATTAACGATTAACGGATTTCAAGTTTTGGGGAATACGTTTGTATGATCTGCTGTATCTCCTCAGGACTGAAGCCTAGTTTTTCACCAACCATGTTGATCAGTTCTAATTCAGCAGGGGCGAAGTCTCCATCGATGTGTGCAATCTCGATCATATCCTGTAATTGCTTCTCGCGGTCGTGCGTGTTCTGCGGAATGAGGAATCTATATTCATGTCCGCGTTCGAGCATCAGGTTAAAACGATCGAGCGGTATATCCAGCGTATACGCAATCTTGAAAAGCGCTACGCGTTCCACTTCTTCAATTTTACCATCTACAGTTATCAGGGAAACAAGATTACGGAAGTGTTCTAGTTTGGTAGAGTCAATCATAGTGGGGATAAAGATAAATATTTTTTTTGAGTCACAAGGAAATAGCTGCTAGCTGCTAGCTTCGAGCCACTGAATGATGGTGCTATAGTGATGTATTGACTAGTAGAAATGTATCGGGTGTACAGTCGCTAGCTTCCAGAGTAAAAATAAAAACAAAAAAATCCGCTGTCCTTCTCCCGTTGGAGAAGGGAAGGGATGAGGCGAACTCGAAGCAAGCTGCTAGCCCCTGGCTTCGAGCCACTGGATGACAGTGCTATAGTGATGCATTGATTAGTAGAAACTTATCCGGTGTACAGTCGCTAGCTTCCAGAGTAAAAATAAAAACAAAAAAAATCCGCTGTCCTTCTCCCGTTGGAGAAGGGAAGGGATGAGGCGAACTCGAAGCAAGCTGCTAGCCCCTGGCTTCGAGCCACTGGATGACAGTGCTATAGTGATGCATTGATTAGTAGAAACTTATCCGGTGTACAGTCGCTAGCTTCCAGAGTAAAAATAAAAACAAAAAAAATCCGCTGTCCTTCTCCCGTTGGAGAAGGGAAGGGATGAGACCAAGCTCCAGACCGCCAGCAGCCCAGCTATTTCAAAATATCAAACAAGGAACACGGATCAACGAATGACGAAGTCAACGTATCCATCCCCACTCACACTCCTCCAGCAGCTGGCGGCCAGCAACCAGCAGCTATTTTTCCCTCTGATCTGTTGCAAATGTGATGCTGACAGAAGAACTATGCATTGAGTTTTTGGCTCATGTCGCAACGCACTAAAACGAAATCAGAAGCACCGGTATATTGCCTGGATACTTTTAGCCCCAAAGCGAAAGAGCATGCTTTCTATATAGAGACGTTGGCGCTGCATTTGCAGAAACACGAAATGGTGAGTCGGCCGCACCGTCATGATTTTTACCTCGTCCTCTACATTACCAAGGGCGGTGGCGAACATACCATCGACTTTGTAACCTATCCGGTGAAGTCGTGCAGTTTTTTTGTAATGACTCCGGGGCAGGTTCATTCATGGAAGCTTAAGCCGGGCACTGACGGATTTATATTCTTCTTCGTTCCGGAGTTTTATCAGCTGGGCAAAAATGAAAAGCACCTGCTGGAGTTTCCGTTTTTTCGCTCCGTCAATCCACATCCCTACATTCCGTTGAAGAAAGGGCAGGACCCGGTGATTGACCTGGTGATTCGCGAGATGCTGAAAGAATATGAGGCCTCTGCCGAACCATCCCTGGCGTTGATCCGCAGCTACCTCGATGTGGTGTTGCTGAAGCTGGCCCGCTACTACCACGCAGAGGTGAGAACAGAAGAATCGCATGCCACAACGATACGGCTACGCAACCTCGAAGAGCTGATCGATCAGCATTTTATAAAATTAAAACAGCCTCACGAATACGCTGCGTTAATGAATCTTTCGGCTTCTTACCTGAACTCCATCTGCAAGCAGTTGTTGGGCAAAACACTGGGCGACCTGGTGCAGGAACGCATCATGCTGGAAGCGAAACGTTTCTTCGCATACTCTGATCTTACGGTAAGCCAGGTGTCTGACCGACTGAACTTTTCTGAGCCTTCCTATTTCATCCGGTTCTTTAAAAAGAATGCGGGCATTACCCCAGAACAGTTTCGCGAGCATATCCATAAATAGTGCTATAGAAACGATAATTTGTGCTCTAACTTTTTAGCGTACAGCAGCGTTTTTTGAAGTAGAAATAAACGCTGAAAATTTATGATCAGGAAAGGTGAAAAATTATATAGTGTGCTCTGCCAGAAATGCCCGCGTTGCCACGAAGGTAATATGTTCAGTCACCCGGTTTGGAGCCCCCGGTTTGCGGATATGAACAAGAACTGCCCCGTATGTGGATTGGATTTTATACAGGAACCGTCATACTATTTTGGAGCCATGTATTTCAGTTATGCCATACAGGTTGCCGTCTTTGTACTTGTATACCTGTTGCTGCGCTATACAACGAACCCTGATACGTGGACGTACGTGCTGTATATGGTGCTGGGGGCAGTCGTTATTTTACCACTTAACTTCCGTATATCACGCGCTGCATGGATTAACCTTTTTATATCTTATAAAACACGGTAACCCCTGTGGTTGCCACCAACACACTTCACTATAGCATCCGTTTTGCAGTATAGTAATTTTAACTATATAAAATGGTAAAAATGTACTATGCACAAAAAATCGGAATAAAAAAGTTCTTTTATTTTCGATCGTTGTTTTACCTTAACGATTGAAAATCACAGACAGGAAACTGTCGTACCAGACCTATGAAAATCCTTCTGATAGACGATGAAGAACTGGATGTGTTTATCGCCCAGCGACTGTTAAGCCTTGAGTACGATATTACAGGTGTTACTTCCGATGAACAGGCCATACGCTGGGCCAAAGAAAATCATTTTGATGTTGTGCTCATTGATTATTACCTCAACAAGGGAAAGCTGGGTAACCAATTGCTCCGCGAATTGATTGCCATAAGAGGCCCCGTGTTCAAGGCTTTTCTCTTAACCAATTACATTGACTCCAGGGAGCGTGATACGCTGAAAAAGGATGGCTTCCAGGGAATTATAGACAAGCCGCTCACGCTGGAGAAATTCAGGAGTTGCATGGAACTTGGTTAAGTGCAGCTCGCTAACCTGCACAGTTACAGGATATACCTTTACCAGAAGATCGTTTCGTATATGAAATATGCTCTGCCGCTATATATGCTGGTGATGTTCACTTGCGTTGCCACACGTATGCACGCACAGGAACCCTGTTGCAATCGTGCCGACTGCAAGGCAGCCATCGATGCGTATATCATTTCACTGAAACGACTTCTGAATGATTTCGGTACGCTGCCATCCGGTATTGACGAGCGCAAGGCAGCACTTGAAAATTACAAGACTCAATACCGGGTGGGCTATGCGCAGTTGCGTGCAATCATTCTGAAAATACAAAAGATCAGCGCAGGTGATCGTACCTGGCTCGATTGCTTCAGCCAGCGGTTTATCGAAGTAGATCCCAGTGTTGCTGATGAAGATTGCATAAGCTGGTATGCCTATCTTTCTACTGTATTGCTGCCCAGTGAATTTACATCACCGGAATTTGCCAAAGGTTTTGGTGTACACCTCGATCTTAGCCAGGGGGTTGCCGATCCGGGTAAATCAACCGAGGCCTATGCATTGGCTGGCCGGGTGTTGTTGTCGTATACATTTTGTAAACACGGTCATGCTTCCGGCGGACGCTGGCGGGTAATGGCCGGACCCAGTATATATTACCAGGATACAAAGGCATACCTCCTTGCCAACCCACGCGTTGAGTTCAGGTTGAAAGATATCGGTAATAAACTGGCCAGCATTGGCAACATTAAACTGATAGCCGATGGAAATATAGGCGATGTATATATTGTAGGCGGTGGAGTCGGGTTGGAGCTCTATAAATTCGGCGTGCAGGTATTATACCAGCGACAAAGTGAGGTGCGCAGCGCGCAGCTGTTAACAGGATTGTTCTATCGCTTTCAGAAAAAATAAAATTTAAATACGATATGTCCAGGTTTGCTTTAATTACCAGCGGTGGGGGAGCAAAGGGCGCCTTTACCATCGGTGCACTTACACACATGGCTTCTATAGGCATCAGCCGCTTTGATATTATCAGTGGCACCAGCACGGGCTCCCTCATCGCAGCCCTGGTGGCAGTAGGCAAACTGGATGTGCTTCGGAATGAATATACCAACGTTGACAATGATAGTATATTAACAAAACAAAATATAGTGAACAACCTGTTAGGTAACAGGCCCTTCCTCTTTGATACCGAACCGCTCCGCGACCTCATCAGCAAACATATTACACCCGATGTATTCAATGCCCTGAGTAGCCCGGATGCAACTACATTATGCCTTACGGCGATTAGTCTGCAGACCGGTATACCTACCGTGTTTAGTAACAAGGTACTTCCGGTGCCCGCCAGCGGAGCCTACAAGGTACAACAGGTTCGTTCGCGCGATGAGCTTGTGCTTGCCTTATTGGCCAGCAGTTCACAGGCAGGATTCCTTCCGCCCGTTACCATTGGTCAGGAGCAATTTGTAGATGGTGGCAACCGCGAAGTCATTCCTACACACGTGGTAGTCGATCTGGCACCGGATGAAATCTTTGTGTTGAGCAATAACCCCGGTACATTGTTCGCAGCAGCAAATCCCTATACCGATGTACTCAGCACTATACTTCGTGCCATCACCATCTTTATACAGGACGTGCGCGAGAATGACATGAAAGTGTTACAGGATTATTGCCATACAAACGGGAAAACATTTCATGTAGTAGAGCCCACGTCCGATCTCGATCCGGAGAATCCCACCGGGCTTCGATTCAACCGCCAGGCAATGGCCGGCTGGATGACGCAAGGTCAACTTCGTGCACGCAACATCTTAGGAATGGTGATGCGCGGGAATCGTATAGTTTGAAGTTCAACGTTCAAAGTTTAAAGGTTCAAAGTTAAAGGTTCAACGCTCAAGCCTTGAACTTTAAACTTTGAATCCTGGGCGATAGCGTTCTGAAATGATTGCTGATAAATCAGGTAGTTGCACAAAGTCAATGCCCTCATTCAGCCTATTCGCTTCGCTGCGACTTTATCGGGTTGACCCAAGATGCATGTCTTGCTTTGATGCTGATGGTAAGCCATGCAATTACCAATGTAATCAATGCAGCAACCGCGATCGTCCAATATGAAATTGAAATTACAGGCTATTCGTTTACGGTGTTCACGCTTTAACATTCAAAAGATCAGACCAGTTTGCGATTGGGAAATTTACTGAAATTACCAGAGTATATTGAATGGTAATTGTTCTTATCCAGCCATTCATGTTCAGTAGCAGTCGGCTAAAGTATATCACAATGCTTTCATCTTCTTAGCTATGCCAGGTGAGGTAGCGTTGTGTTTGCTCCAGACCCGTCTGAAGTGGCGAACACTTTCAAAGCCACAGAGGCTTGCCACCTGGTCGAGTGTATACCCAGCGTTGTGAACGAGTGTTTTTGCCAATGCGATCTTTACCGTGTTCTTGTATTCGATAACCGTATGGCCGGTGGCTTTCCGGAAAGCACGCGTCAGGTTACGCGTGCTGGTATTACCAACCGAAGCCAGTTCTTCCAGGCTTGGATTTTTGGACGGGTTGGAAACGATATAATCCTGTATGCGGTGTATGGCAGGATTGAAATGTGTTCGGTAGTCAAGATATATACTTTCCTGGTTGTCGGTGTTATTTCTGCGGGCATATACCACCATCTCGCGTGCTACCCGGGCCGGCACCATCGGGCCATGATGATTCTCCAATATTGCCAGCGACATGTCGATGCCGGAGGTCATGCCCGCGCTGGTATAAATAGCGCCATCCTGTACGTAGAGCCGGTCGCTCAGCACCTGTAGGGCAGGGTAGTGCTGCTGCATATACTCAATGCATTTCCAGTGTGAAGTACATTTGCGACCATCCAGCAATCCGGCTTCCGCCAATATTAATGAGCCGCTGCAGATGGTAGCAATATGTATACCTTCGGATAGTTTCCGTTTAAGCCAGGGGCGAATGATTCTGATATGGCTGTCCAGTTCACCGGCAACAAAGGATTTGAAGTCGATGCCCGGTATAACGATATAGTCGCCTGGCATAAGGTCAACCTCGTCCGGGAGTTTTACCTGACTGAACATCAATCCCTGCTCTGATAATACATTGCGTTGTGCACTGCAGTAGGTGATTGTATAACGCGATGATCCCAGATGGGAAGCTTCATAGAACACCTGCGCAGGTCCTGCCAGGTCCATCAGGTGGACTTTCGGTAATAAAAGAAAGCAGATCGTATATTGGTTTCGCATTGGGTATAAGAGTCAAACAGGGGACATTTCGGGCCATCGTGTAAGCAGCCTTTCTATTTCGGATTAATTTAGCAAAAAGCTTTTGACGTCTGCACCGATCACCCTATAAATGACAAATAAAGCCAATCATTAAATTCATGTATTTATGAAAAAGAGAATCTTATTCCTCCTGTTATCGGTCATCGCAGCGATGGCAGCGCACGCAGAAGAATCTATTCTGGTAACAGCAGGCTGGCTGAAAGAACATATAAATGATCCAGACCTCGTGATTTTGCAGGTGGGATATCTTCGCCTGGATTATGAGCGTGAACATATAACAGGTTCACAATTTCTCTGGCCAGGTTGGCTGGCACCGGATTCACCGGAGGGAAGCTTCAACGCGCCTGACCCCGCAGCAGCCACGGAGTTGCTGCAGAAGATGGGAGTATCAGGTAATTCAAGAGTCGTACTTTGCCATGTTCGCAATGAAGTAAGTGTGGCCGCCCGTATGTTCCTTACGCTGGAAGACCTCGGGTTGAAAGGCCGTGTGCTGTGGCTCAACGGCGGTCTCGATGCCTGGAAGAAGGAAGGTTACCCGGTAACAGATCGTGTTACCATTGCCAAAAAAGGTAATTTTAAAGCAAAGCTATCCGACCTGCTGGTGGATAAAGTATATGTGCAACAAGCCATGCAAGCCAATAACCAGGTAATTGTAGATGCACGCATGCAGAAATACTACGATGGCGAACCTACCGGTTTACCCCGCGATGGCCATATACCCGGTGCTAAAAATATACCCTACCCGGATATGATCGATGATGCCAACATGTTCAAGCCTGCTGAAACGCTGCAGGGCTACTTTACGCCTGTGGCCGGTAAGGATAAAGAGATTGTGGCATATTGTTTTATCGGCCAGACTGCCAGCGTGGTATATATGGCAGGCCGTATACTCGGCTATAAAATGAAACTCTACGATGGCTCCCTGCAGGAGTGGACCCGCATACCTGAACTGCCGATGGAAGTGACGAAGAAGGAGCAATAGTTTTTAAGCGGAAAGCTGAAAGTTTAAAGTTTGGTTGCCACTACTTTTCTGCTTTTAGCTTTCCGAAAAAAAAGCGCACTATTTTAAAATAAGAATATATCTTGGCGTTTTATAATCAGCAAGCCTGATTCGCGCCCTCATGCCCAGACTATATATTGCCCTCGTAAGCGTACTGCTTTTCTGTTGTAATACGCATCAGCCAACGGACCGCTCTGATAAAAATGCTTTTTACTTCTGGCAGACCAGCCTGTATAATTTTAGCTGGAACGACTCTACCTATAAAGCGCTACACGTAAGCAAGCTCTATACGCGCCTCTTTGATGTTGACTGGAGTGAAACGGCACAAGCTGCCGTGCCGGTATTCGAAGAACAGAAAGAGAACAAGGCAAAGATACTCTATATGATTACCGTGCTCAGCAAATCGCAGGATGTGCGGGCGTATGCACTGCAGTATGAGAAATTCAGCGACACCGATTTTTACGCTCGCAGAAATTGCTTAACATTGAAAGATATGGCAACCGGTAATCTGTAAACAGAAATGACATTAACCCGAAAGACCGTTTTAATACTAGGTGCAAATTCAGATGTAGCAAAAGAAGCGCTGGCGTTATACATAGCTAAAGGATATCACGTTATTGCTGCTTCCCGCAGCGTAGACCAGTTAAAGCAGTTCATGACAGCTCGCAGACTACCCGAAGCGCAGGTGACTGTACAATATTTTGATGTTACTGCTTTTGATAGTCATGAAGCCTTTTACCGGGCGTTGCCTGTTAAGCCACACGTTGTTGTATATGCAGCAGGCTTCCTCAAAAATAACGAAGATGCAATGGCCGATTGGAATGGAGCCTTTCAGATGATGAAGGTACATTATTGCGGTGCGGTTTCTATTCTGAATATTGTTGCTACAGATAAAGACAATCGAAACCTTGAACGTATTGTCGGGCTCTCTTCGCTCTCGGGTGTGCGGGGCCGGAAGAGTAATTTTATTTACGGCAGCACGAAATCTGCTTTTACACAATATCTCGCCGGTCTTCGGCAGCTTCTCTTTGCGCGAGGTGTTGCCGTTAACGTGATTGTAGCCGGGTACATTCGCAGCAAGATGACCGCGGGACTTAACCTGCCCGAGTCACTTATGTTGGAACCTATATTTATCGCCCGGTCTGTTGTGCATCCCGGAAGTTCGTTTACCATTGTGCCGGGCTTCAAATGGAAAATCATCTATCATATACTTCGCCTGCTACCGGAACGACTCGTTGCGAAACTACCTTGAGCAGTTTTTGATTCCGTAATGCATGAATTATTACACGCTTACAGGAATCCAATCAGAACGCTGAAATCACCCGCAGACTATTCAGTTATTTTACACTGTCATTTAAAGACAGAAATATGAAACTGTTAGCTGTTACTGTAATTGGTCTGGTATATATTTTCGCAACGGCAAGTGTGCAGGCGCAGGAATATAAACCCGGCTTGCCCGGCATGGCTCCTGCCAAGTGGATTACTCTCAAACATACACAGGCACCCGATCGCATCTTTCGCGCGGGAAATTCTTCCAAAACAAAAAATTATACACAGGAAGATATATACTTTAAAGTATGGTTGCCGGTATATATGGGATCGCGTGTGACTGTCATTGCCGGACCTCAATATAGAACAGAACAGCTGGCATTTCATGGAACAGGAGAAAATCCGCTGCGTGCGCTCGCTAACTGGAATCTGCGCTCCCTGGGCATCGATCTGAAAACCATAGCGGTGTTGGACACTTCATCGTGGATCGTTACCAATTTACATGCTAACCAATGCAGCAACCTCAATGCCATAGGCGATAATCGGGTTCCATATAATTTTACAGTTTGTGCGCTCTACCTGAAACGCAAATCACTGCGCAAAGAAGTTGGTGCGGGTGTTGTAGGCAACCGGTTGTTCAATTCCTATACATTTATGCCCGTGCTGTTAATGAACTATAATTTTTCCAAACGTAGTGGCGTAGAGATATCGCTGCCACAGAAGGTTGCCTGGAGAAATAACATCACTTCAACCGATATACTATATTTCAAGGCCGAGGCGATGTCAAGAAGCTATTACATCCGGTATAGTGACAGTGATTCGAGCCCCATTCGCAGAACAGAGATCGACTTTGGTGTGACTTATAACAAGCAATTCAGCAAGATGATGGGGGCAGAGGTCTTTGGTGGATACCGTCAGAATCTTTCCTGCACGCTTCCTTCGGATATTTATGCGATAAAAAATTCAGGCGCCGTATTTACGCTGGAAGTATATGTACGACCGCCCCACATATAAATGATCATACCGGATATGTCCGGGTTCCTGATTTTTAGCCGCCCGGTTTTATTTACGTTTTGGCATCCTTTGTCTATACATTCGGGCTGTATATCTATGATCAGCCGCGGCAGCACAATTCATGCGTTCCTGTTTCGTAATATAGCAAGACAATTGAGAAAGTGATTTTGAGATATCAGTCACAAGCTATTTTTTCATTGTAATGGTCCGGTAAAAAGTAATAAACCATCAAACGGATAGAGGGTCACCTTGTAGAGGGGTGTTTTAGGGTGATGGTTTTTTGCCCTTGTGAGCGAAAGCACGCAAGGGCTTTTTTATTTATACTCGTATCTACAACCAATTCATCAGGCCATCGTCTGGCCGATCGCAGGATCGGTATATCCATCTTTACCCGTTTCCACCCGTCCGGCAAAGCGCTTGGCGAAATTCGATATATCTTTTATAGTTACACTGAAGTCATACCAGTTATGGCTTGAGGTAGTATCCAGTATAAAGACAACATGTCCTTTCACCATAACCGATTTACTTTGATGCCTGCCATCGTACGCATGGTGATGAATTTCCACTGTATAGGCTTTCGATCCTCTGTTGGCAACTTTCAGTTCTATATTCCCTGTTGGTGTTTTGCCTTTCTTCTCATAGCCGCAGAACACATCTACCATCGGATCGTTGCCATTGCCTGTGAACTCGCGAAAGAATCCATTCGGTCCATAAACCGATACGTGATATTGATGGTCTGCAAAATCGTCCAGCAACCAGGCATCGGCCAGCCGATCGCCGGCGCGCACAGCATACGATCTCGGTTTTTTTAAAGAATTATTACTATACACATGAAATGGCGAGCCGGCAGCACGTTTACCAAAGATTTCATTTCTGGCCTCCAGTTGTATCTGGAATGAGCGCTTATCTGCACTCAGCTGCCCGTGGCTATAAAGTTCGTAAGGAAGCGCATTGGAAGCACGCATACCTTTCTCCTGCTGTGGCATGTGTATAGAATCGTGTGGCTTCTGATTAATCGTAGCTATTTCTTCGGCGGTTAATGCTTTATATCCGGAAGGGTCTTTTCTGAATTTAGCTTTGTGTATACTTTCAATGACTGCCTCTTTTTCAAGGAACACAGGCAATGAAATTGTTTCTCCGCTATAGGGTTTAAACACCGAGGTAAGATCACCGCATATAGTTCTGCGCCAGCTGCTGATGTTTGTTTCTTCAATCTTCTTGCCGGTTTTATGACTCAGGAATTTTTCGAGGAACTGGAGTATAGAGGTGTGATCGAATACCTGCGAATTGACCACACCGCCACGGCTCCACGGTGAAGCAATCACCAGCGGCACACGATATCCCAGTCCGATGGAACTTTCTCTGGCTTCTTCCTTCGGTTGGCGCTTCAGGTCTTGTTCCATCATTACATATTCCACTCCGGTATCTATACCTTTCGATACAAAACCACTATCGGGTTTAGCGGGATGCGGTGGCACAAAAGGAGGAATGTGATCGTAATAACCATCGTTTTCATCATAGCAAAGTATAAAGATCGTTTTCTTCCATACTTCCGGATTACTGGTGAGTATATCCATGGCTTCGGATACATACCACGCGCCATACCACGGAGCACCGGGATGATCGGAAAAATTCTCCGGTGCTACCAGCCACGATACGGTTGGAAGTTTACCATGCTTTACATCGTCACGGAACTGGTAGAGTATATCTCCCTTTGGAATCTTTACTTCGCGTGTTTGGGGTCCGTCCTGATAGGTGAGCGATGCGAGTGAATGATAATCCGGATCGTTTACATTGGTAGTAAATGCCTTCTCATGCAGATTCTTGTCGCGCTGCGACAGCTTTGCATAGTTGTCTGGTGTCCAAACCTTTTGTTCTTCGATGGTGGTTAGCAGCCAGCCCTTCCGTTGTGTCAGTTCTTTCCGGGCTTTCGTGAGTTCATCGCTGCCCGTGGGAAGCGATGCAATCTTTGCTTCCAGTTCTTTAATGTTCTCGGTCAGCAGCATAATTTTCGTAGGCAGGAATTTCATGTACGCCGGCAGGAAGCGCACATTGTATTGCGTGAACCACTCGATCGGGTTATCCGTAAAGTTTGCGAGCCATGCATCTTCTTCTCCGTTAAATCCTACGCCTATACTGATCTCGTTCTGGTATATCTTCCAGGAGATGCCGTTGTCTTCCAGTCGTTCAGGAAAAGTTTTCCAGTGCGCTGGTACATCATAATCCGTTTCGGCATTGCGTACACGTGCCTGCGCCCCAGCATTCTGTTCATCGCGGATTGTACCTGTCCATAAGTATAAACGGTTCGGTGTTGTGCCTGTCAGTGAAGAGCAGAAGTTTTGATCGCATACCGTAAACGCATCTGCCAATGAATAATAGAAAGGTAAATCCTCGCGATTATAGTATCCCAATGTCAAAGGCATATTGGTGTAATCCGGATGACCGGATTTTTTGGCGAGCAACCATTGGTTGTGAAGTCCACCGTTGCGCGCATCAACCTGGTCGGCCCAGCTATGAGGCAGCGAACCCATCCAGGTTGCTTTTGTATCTTTTATGTTGAGCCGGAAAGGAGCGAACGTCTCACCATTTTCATTGGTCTGCAACCAGACCTTGTTCTTGTTGGGAAGACGAATGGCGCGCGGGTCGTTGAAGCCGCGCACACCCTGCAGCGATCCGTAGCAGTGATCAAACGAACGGTTCTCCTGCATTAATATCACCACGTGTTCAGCATCCAGAAAGGTGCTGCCCACAGCAGGGTTAATGGCGAGCGCACGTTGTATAGAAGGAGGTAGTGCGCTGGAAAGTCCCGCTGCTCCCGAGAGCATAGCAGCCTTTTTCAAAAATTCTCTGCGTGAATCCATAATCATAGCTAAAGTATAGTAATCTCCCGTTACAGCTGCTACCGGTTGGCTGATTTAAAAATTTGATAATGAGACTAATGAAATTGGAAGATCGAAGATTGGAAAATTGAAAGATTGAAAAATTGAAAGATTAAAGGCGGCATCATTAACGATCTCCCGGTTTTCAAATCTTGTAATCTTTCAATCTTCTAATCTTCCAATTCTCAATCTCCATGTAATCAACACCTTATCCATTAGCAATTCATGTGATAGAACAGCCTCTCGTGAAAAGATTTATTCAACGTGAACAGTTCATTATATTTGCAGATTCGCTGCACGCGAAAAGCAGCCAAAACACGAGACGTAGAAAGTCCCGCCTGGTCAAATTGTAAAGCCTGTATTTTTAAGAAGTGAAGAATCCGTTAAGCATTAAAGACCTCATCAATCTCCTCTATCAGAACAGAGAGGTGATCGAAATGCTTTTCGGTAACAAAGACTCCATCAATAAGTCAGAGATACTCGCCCGTGAGGATATGACGGACGACAAACTCGAACGCCTGGTGATGTACGAGATCATTCACGAGAACAACAACATCATTGGCCTGGACGATCGTGTGGTAACGTTCATTGAAGAGTTCCTGGAAATCGGTGAAGTAACCACAAGCTTTATCAACGATAACATTCAGGGGCTGAGTGAGGGCTTGCGCTATTATCGCATTGATAACAATCCGAAGTTCCTGCGCAACATCAAGCGTTCCCTGAAGAAGATCAATTCTACTACCTCGCGGGAGGTGATGAAGCTTCACAAGAACATTGATGAAACGTATAAGAACCAGGACAACTACGTTATCAAATTGCAGGAGCTTGATAAGTACAAGCGCAAACGCGATGACATTATCAACCTCATCAAAGAGTCGGAACAGATCATTTCAGAGGCACAGGGATTTTTCAATACGATTATCGATGCCGAACTAAGTTCGATTGTGCTTGACCTGCGCTATACCCTGGTGCGCAACCGCGACTACCTGAACGAGATACAGGCGCAGATCATTGACTATATCAACAAGATTCAGCACCAGGCTGCGATCTATAAAAAGATACAACGCCTGAAGGAATTAAAAGATTATGAAGAGCTGAAGTATAAAACCAACTTCGTGGAAGTGGTGGCCAATACGAAGGCGCTGTTCTTTCATAAGCGTATTCCGCTCAAGGGAAGATTATCGCTCGACTTTCTGCATACCGATCATGGTTATATGCTTACGCAGAAAGTGGCGGCCAAGCTTCACTTGCTTCGTAACAACAACCGGAAGCCTGCCGGTAAAATGGCAGCCGGTTTCGATGACAAAAACCTGGAAGAGTCATCGAGTCTGAATATAGCGGGATTAGTAAACAAGTTTATACAAACTGATGAGGACCTGTTCCAGTTTGTCATGCAGTATAAATTCCCTGATAAAGTAGGAGAGTTGTCGCTGGAGAAACGGATCTCGCTATATGTAGGGATATCCATCGACCATGACGATAAGCTGCAGATTACAGGAGAATTTGGCCGGATGAGTTTCATCAACGAAAAGAACCAGAAACAGCGCGTTGGGTATGCGGTGATCAAAGCGAGAGATTCAACATTAAAGGTTCAAGGTTCCAAGTTTAAGGTTCAGGATTCAATGTTACCGGAGGCAGAACAAGAAGTTGAAAGCCTGATGCTTCATGCTGAACGTGAAAAGCCCGAAGAGATTGTAGCGATGGAAGAACCGGTTTTGATCAATGAACACAAAGAGATTGTGAACCCTAAAAACAGGAGACAACGGGGTAAAAAGACTAACGATACAGAGGTTGAAGTAGCCGAAGCACCAACAGAGGATGACACTACTGCAGAACCGAAGAACGGAATTAAAAGTAAACCCAAAAGAACTCGAAGCTCAAAGCTCAAGACAGATTCAGTACAGAACAACCTTAAACCATGAACTTTAAACCTTAAACTTTAAACCTTAAACTTTCAGCTTTTAACTTATAGCCAATGAACATTCCCAAGCAGACACCGGAAATATTCAGCATACTCAGCAAGGGTAACTTTATCAGCTCCAACGGGAGCAAGGGTAAGCTGTTTGATGTGATCAACTATGAGGATAATTTTAATATACTGAAGGAGTTCTTCAGTCATACCGGCTATTACCTGGAGCGCGGCCATAATTACTTTTACTTCAGCCAGCAGGAAGAGACGAACACGCTGATGGAAAAGAAGCTCGAACAGTTTGCATACTATATCGATGTAATGGATTTCTTTTCATCGATGGATACCAAGCCGGCTGTGGGCACACGCTACCGCGTTACGCAGATAGCCGAAGAGTGCTATGCGAACGAGCGATTGAAACAAAAACTCTTTGCTCTTTCCCGCAAGGAAAAGATGACGGATAAGGTAACCGAGATTGCCGGTGATCTGACCACCGGAGGTTTTTTTGAACAGGAAGATGAAGATACCTATAAAGTAATGGATGCCATCCACTACCTGGAACAGGTTATTTCACTCATTACAATTGAAGATGATGGAGAACAGACGAATCCTTAACCGGATCATATTCATTAATATAGCCAATACCGATTATGCCAGCATTGAAATAGCCGGTAACACGTGTTTTGTTGGAACCAACAACATGGGGAAGACTACATTGCAACGTGCTATATTATTTTTCTATAGCGCCAATACGCGCGGTCTGGGTATATCCAGTTCGCAGAAGTCGTTCGAGGATTATTACTTTCAATATCCTAACTCGTATATCATTTACGAGATTGCGACCGAGGAAGGTATCTTCCATGTAATGGTATACCGCAACAACAAGCTCTTCTATCGCTTTGTAGAAAACGAATTTATACAGGAGCACTATATCGATAACAGTGAAGCACTGCTGCCCAAGCAGGTGCTCACCAAGTTTAACGAACATCGTGTAAACTATAGCGACCAGATTGAAACGTTTGAGCGCTATCGCAATATTATTTATGGTGCCGACCCGGATAAAAAGTATAAGAAGTTCGCCCTGATGAAGGGGAACAGCAACTATCATAATATACCGCTGGCCATTACTTCGATCTTTCTCAGTTCTGAGGCCACAATCAAGGCTGAGTTTGTAAAGGAATGTATTGCCAACTCGATCAGTACCAAGCACACCAACATTGAGTTGAAGACGGTGGAGCGCCAGTTGCGTCAGTTTACCGAACGCTACCAGGATATAGAGACTTTCTTCCGCAAGGAAAACTCACAGCGTGGTGACCTCATCAAGGATAACTTCTCGCAGATACGGAACCTCAAGAACAAGCAACGCTCGCTGGCAGGAGAATTAGGAGGAGCATTAAAATATGCTGCAGAACAAAAGGAACTGTTAGCGCAGCAGGCAACCGAGAAGCGTGAAGCGATGGAAGCCATTGAAAAAGAATTTCGCGAGAAAGAGATTGCACAGCAGGAGAAGAACAAAGAGATAAACCAGGATATAGGTGCGCTGAAGTCGAAGTTACGGGAAGCAGACAAGAAACAGAAAGAATACGAATCGCAAGGTATTGGTGAATTACTGGTAAAGGCCGAAGAGCGTCCGCAGATCGTGTTGCAGTTGCAGGCACGTGAGAATGAATATACTACACTCACCGCCGGATTCAGTGATGTGGAGCAGCAGTTTAAAACGTTGTTTAATGCTTTGGAGAATGAGCGCAAGGAGTTTGAGAACGTGCTCAGCTCACAGGGACTTCAGCTCGATAAAAAATACCAGGAAGACAAGAACAACCTGCGCGATGCGTATCGCAAGGAAGAAGCCGAGCGAAAAGATCAGTATACCGCAGCGGTAGATCGTTATAAGCAGCAGCTCAATCAGAAAGAGCTGGAGAAGAAAGATGCCGACTTTCGCGAAAAAGATATTCGCAGAAAAAAGTATTTCGAGAAAGAGATCAGTCTGCTGAAAGGTCACCTTGAAGAGATTTCACGGAACCGCGTGGAACGCAGCTCGGCTCTGACCGTAAAGATGAATACGATTGACTCACTGAAGAAGGAAGCCGATCATATTCGTGAACGCAATAAACTTACTTCCGAGCAATATGTAGCTCGCAACAAGGAAGAGGTAACAGCACTGGAAGAAAAGATTAAAGCCATAGAAGGAAAGCTGTCCATACATCAGAATGCTTTCTTTGGATTTCTGCAGGAGCATTACCCGGATTGGCATTCAACCATCGGTAAAGTATGTAACGAAGATATACTCTTCAATCAGGAGCTTCAGCCAAAAGCATTGAAGGAAGGGTTGGATACGTTGTACGGCATCAAACTGGATTTGTCGCATGTAAAAGTATATTCTAAAACGCTGGAGGAATACGAGCAGGAGAAAAGTGTATACCGTGATAAGATTGCCGAGCTGAACCAGGCATTCCTAGATTTCAGAGAAGCGCAGGCACATGAAGAGCAATCGAAGCTCGCATCGATCGGCAAGAAAACTGCACAGCTGAAGAATGAGATTGCCCAGATTGAATACGAAATTTCGCAGGACGATCACAAGGAAAAACAATATACCCTTGACCTGGGCGAGTGGACGAGCAAAGGCGAGGCACAGCGCGAGAAGGACTTGCTGGAAGTATATGCAGAGCTGGAGTCGATCAAGAAAGATTCGGCTACACTAGGCCAAACGATCTCCGAACTTGATGCCGTGCTGCGTAAAGATATAGCAGCGATGCAGGAGGACTTCAACGCGCGCCTGGCAAAAATGACCAAAGCTTTGGAAGTTGAAGTGGAGAAGCTTCGCGAATTGAAAGAAGAAAAACTCAACGACTATACGGAGAGGAAGGAGAAGCTGCAGAAAGAGAAAACAAAAGTTCTCAAGACAAAAGGTATAGACGATAGCCGCATCAAAAAACTGAAAGCTGAAATTGATGAAGCAAAGGAAGCACTGCAGGCATTGGAAAAATATTCTGAGTTGCTCAACGATTATCGCAAAGACAAACGTGAGCTCTTCGATAAAGTAGAAGAATTTAAGCGTGAGCGCGAGAAGCTGGAGGACAAAATCCGGCAATCAGATAAAGAGTTTTTTCTTGAAAAACAAAGTTATGCCAAGCGGAAAACGCAGCTGGAAGAAGACAGCCGTGCGTTAACCGAGTCGTTGAAGAAATATACCGATGGTCTCGATCACTTCGAGCGGCACTTCAAAGAACGCACGTTATTCGACAGACTTCGTCACATCATTGAACCTGCGCCGGCTGAACATTCGGAAGCTGGTATTATTGGTTTATGCTCGCAGTTGCTGGCAAACGACACGGAGTATCACAATCAATTTGAGAAGTTCAGAAACAATGTGACTGAGTTCACTGGCAGGTTCCGTCCGGATAACCA
This sequence comes from Ohtaekwangia sp., assembly GCF_036786105.1. Taxonomy (NCBI): domain Bacteria; kingdom Pseudomonadati; phylum Bacteroidota; class Cytophagia; order Cytophagales; family Fulvivirgaceae; genus Ohtaekwangia; species Ohtaekwangia sp. Next base: position 22,757 of record NZ_DAIQRQ010000048.1, on the reverse strand, counting down.
CCTTAACTTCAAGATCAATCCGCAGGCCGGCGAAGGCGAGTATGAACGTTTTGCTGCCTACCTGCAAGACTTTTATAACGAGAACAAGATTCAGACTTCTATTGCAGAAGTTGCCAAGAGCCACGGTATGTTGATTGATGCGATCGCCAGCAAAATGAAGGCGCTGATCGAACACAAAGGACGCATCCAGAAGATGATCACCAAAATGGAAGCCGACTTTGGCAGAGCTTCTTTCGAGAGTTCAAAGCTGATCGAGTATATCAAACTGAAATCGGAAGATAGCGAGAACAAAGTGTTGCGCAAGCTGCAGAAGATATCGGAGTTTCGTGAGCAGAATCCATTCCTGTATGGTGAAGCTAACCTTTTCAACCAGGCTAATAAAGCTAAAGCTGAGATCGATAAGCGTTCGGTTGAATTACTGAATGACCTTCAGAAAACCATTGCCGAAGAGAAATACGAAGAGATACGCGTACAGGATTTGTTCGAGCTGCGCTTCAGGATCAAGGAAGGTAAAAATGATACCGGTTGGATCGAGAAGATCGATAAAGTCGGTTCTACCGGAACAGACATGTTGGTGAAAGCCGTGATCTATATTACGCTGCTGAACGTGTTCATTAAAGAGTCAACTGAAAAGACTGCGCGTAACTTCTTTGTTCATTGTATCATCGATGAAGTGGGGCAGATATCAGCCTCGTATCTGAAAGAGCTGATCAACTTTGCCGAAGAGCGCAATATCTGCCTCGTAAACGGATTGCCGAACGAAAGCAAGCTGGAAACACACTATAACTATACTTATAAATTCAGAAAGGATCAGCACGGCTATGTAAAAGTAGTGCCGCTGCTTACGATGAGTATTGAACCGTGATGTTGTTACTGCAATAGTTGAAATATAGCGATGAAGATCACTTTGTCATTTGCATATCAGCTTAGACAACTGTGTCGGGGTGAGCAAATTCCGCTGGGAGAATTTCGTGGGAAGACCCGCGTATTATTGAATCAGTTGCTAAATGATGAAGTTGTTGAGTATAAACCCGTGGGAACTCAACAAAAAATGATCTATTGCACGGATAGAGACAATCTGGAACAATATCTTCATCATAAACTGGAAATTCCATCACTCGAGAAATACATTCTGTTTTTGGAAAGTGAGGATACAAGCAGGAGCGATGCCGTGAAAGCTACGTCTGATTCCAAGTTTAGAGATGTAGAGCTGGTCAAAGGATTTTTTGTTAATGGTTACAACGATATCGTTGGTCACCTGCACGGAGAAGTTGTTACCTGGAAACCTGTGCACGGCAGCTTTTTATTTGTGAGAGACTATGAGCATTTCGTGATTCCAACAGATATAACAGTAGTTGTAGTAGAGGGTTATGAAAACTTTCGCGACATAGAGAGACAACGGTATCTTTTCACCGACATAAAGCCACTCTTTATCTGGCGATATCAGAACAGCAAAGCAATAATTTCCTGGCTTGCCAAAATTCCGAATCCATATTTACATTTTGGCGATTTCGATCCGAAAGGCATACATATCTATATATCTGAGTTCAGAAGCAAGATTGAAGCGAATCGATGCAGGTTTTTAATTCCCGAAAATATAGAGTCGTTATTAATGTTGCATGGTGAAAGAGAATTATATGAACGACAGATGGAACGTCTCCGAGATTTTCCATTTGAAGATTACGCTGAGGTAAAAGACCTTATTGCCATCATCAGGAAAGTCAGAAAAGGCCTGTCTCAGGAAGTATTGATCGAATGAAAGAGCTCTGCACACCGCTATCCCACTCACACACCTCTGGCAGCGGGCAGCTGGAAACTATTTATTAGTGCATTTTCTTCACCCACAATTTATCAGCGGAAGCTTTGTACTTCGCCTGGTTGGTGTTCCAGGCACGCAGGTTATTTTTTCCGTTGAAGTTGGAGAACAGGTATACTTTGCCATTGATGATCTTGTAAGTAGATGGATCTACTTTTACACGTTCGCCATTAATGGCCATTGAATAAGCACACCATCCGCCATAGGCAGGTTCGTATTTGGAAGGTGACTTTTTAAATTCTTCCATGTTCTCGTTGTTCACAAAGTAATAGGTGAGTCCTTTATAGGTATACGCGAACTTTTCAGAGCCTTTGGCAGCCTTCCCTTTAAAGTAACTTACAGGATCGAAGTCTTTGATCGCAATGCCGTTGTCGTTATTATAGTTACGGAGTCGTGTAGCATTTTCAGCTTGTGCGTGAGCTGTCCAGGTCAGGCACAGAAGGAATATAATAGTCAGGGAGCGTTTCATGGTATTGTAGTTAATAACGCTCAAAGTTAACGGCTATTCAAAATCGACAGAAGTGCTTCATCGATTTATATAACGGCAGAACGCCTGGAACGAGTATACTGATTCTAAAAAATGATTTGCAACTAAAAAATAGTGCAATGTCTTTGAGCTTCGATTTACCGTTGTACGAATGAGCAGATTGGAGAAGGCAAAGAGCCGCCTTTTAAGCAGGCCGAGAGATTTTACGTGGAGTGAACTAAGCTTATACTGGAACATCTTGGCTACAGTGAAATAACGGGCAGTGGATCGCGAAGAAAGTTCATTCATAAAAACAACAAGCATATTATTCATTTTCACGAACCACATCCTAAACCTATACTAAAGGTACATGATAAATGAAGTGATTGAATCTCTAAAAAGTCAAAATTTTTTATGAAAAATCCAATGGAGTATAAGAGTTATAAAGGTATAGTAGAGTATAGTGCAGATGATGGTGTGTTCTTTGGAAAAATTTTTGGTGTAAACGATCTTATTACTTTTGAAGGAGATACGGTAAAAGAATTGGAGGTTGCTTTCCGGGGTGCTGTTGATGATTATCTTCAGGCTTGTAATTGCAGGAAAAGAGCCAGAGCGAAATTTCTTTAAACGAGCTTGTTGAACAAGCTATTGCACGGGAAGTGGGGTATTCCACTACTTCTTATACAAATGGATCAACTGAACCTATCAGAATGCCTCGTAAAAAAGTGAAGTATAAAAGAACTCCCTTAAAACTCAGAAGCAAAGCAATTAGAAAGTAAGGCTTATATATTACTTCACCACAGACGATACCGGCGCAGTTCGCTTTGCCGTTTTAAATTCCCAGTTGGCGGCGGTGCTGAATCTTTTCTGAAGGGCTTTACCGTGCCGGTAGTTCTCGATAATGGTGCGCCAGTGATTCATGTAAACCCGGATCATTGACGATAAGGAATAAGCCCGCAACGATAGCAGTATATATCTGGGACTTCCTTTTATCTGGAAAGCTTTTTTTATTCTTACCGGTATATATATTCTCAGTAAATAGAAAAGTGATTTCGCCATACGGAAGCGGAAGCTTTTAACCGTTAGTGATCGCCATTCACATATAACTTTATAGGGGTGCAATACTTCAAAGCATCGGGCACTTTCCCGCAGGTACTTTCCATAGTATTCCCGGGTAATGCGATCGCGGGTAATAAAATGCTGGAAGGTCAATCGCTCATCATACCAGATGGCGTAGCCGGCAATGACTAATGCAAGGCAAAGCTCGTAGTCGCCACCGGAGCTGAGTTCCTTTCCTAAACGATCTGTCAGCAGACTTCGATAGCCAGCCTGCAGGAGTTTGTCGTACGCTGATTTGCGGATCACACACCCGGCACCATATACAGTGAATCGGTTACAAGGACCACTTTTTGCCGCCTGTCGCCCCGCAGCATAAATTGAAAACGTTCTTACCCACGAGGGTGGATCTTCTTCAAATACAAGTGTGCCACATCCTCCCAGCGCACCAATATTCGGGTGCGCTAACATAATCTCGTATACCGTGCTTATATAGTGTGCATCCAGCCAGTTATCATCATCGCAGAGTAGAACGTAATCAAAGGTTGCTGTTTCAAAACCTTTGCGCCTGGCATAGCTCAGTCCCGGTTGTGGTTCATGTACAATCCGGAGCGAGTGCCCGGTGGTATATTTATTCCATTCCGTTTGCGCCACTTGCACCGTATCATCTGTCGATGCGTTGTTTACAATAATAAATTCCCAGGGTATATGCGATGGCACTTGCTGCTGCGCAATGTGCCTGATCGTTTCGGATAATTTATCCGCCCCGTTAAAAGTACAGATCACAACGGAAACACCGGGTATATTCATCGGTTCAGGATTAAGCGTCCTACCATTTTTACAATTTCCACAGCCAGGGGTATATCTTTATGCAAGCCCCAGCCACTCCGCATTTGAGCAATAGCACCTTGACGGTCTTTCGAACGTGTCCATAATTGCCTGGCCGTGCGCAGGGCATAGTAAGCATAGAACTTCCGGGCTTTTTGTAAACTCGGTTTCTTTTCCTCTTCCGGCAGCAACTTGTTGATCTTATTCATTACAAATTCAAGATCGCGGATATTTTGTGCGGTGGTAAATGATTTGCCGGATATGGAATCTGAGTGCCTGCGGTAAGAAGCCAATATAGCAGGCGTATAGGCAAATGGATACTGCGCAGCGATACGCATCCACATTTCCCAGTCTTCGCCGTAGTGCACACCGTAAAACGCTCCCAGTTTTTCATAAACTTCGCGCTTTACGGCTATTGCTACATATTGAATGCGCTGCCGTTCGGCCAGTCGCACCAGCCAGTTTTTTAATATACCCTCTTCTGTAGCCTCTGCCTGAGGTATAAATACAACCTTGCCGGTTTCATCTATATACTGATAATGACAGAAGGCTGCGCCGGCAGCGGGGTGTTGCTCAAAAAGACGCGCTAGGGTTTTGTAGAATCCGGGGAGTACGATATCATCGCTGTGCAGCAAGTGTATATATATACCGTTGGAACGATTTATACAGGTCTCGAAATTACGCAGACTTCCCACATTGCGGGGCTGACAGAAGTACCCGATGCGGCCTTGACCAATCGTTGCTACCAACGAACGCACATCGATATCGGTGCTGCAATCATCGATCACCTCAATCTGCATGTCGTTCTCACTATAGGCCTGCTGCAACACCGCTTCCAGCGATTCCCGAAGGTAAGCGCCTCCGTTGTACACGGGTATCATTACAGACCAAAGCGGCCTCGTTGACACACCAACGGGTGCTATGCAAGGAGGCTGTTCGGGTGTACGACCCGTATCGGGTGGATACGTGTTGCTCAAATCGACCAAGTTAGGAGTCTATATTAAGTTACTTCTTTTCCCTGTCATTCGTAAATGATGCCAGATTTTTTTTGTGCGCCATTGCAATGCCTGGCTCACCTTCCGGAATACAAGTCCCGGCTTCCCGGTTTTAAGCGATAAAACCACATTATGAGGCCATGATAGCTGTTGGAAGAGCTGGTACACTATAAAGTCGCGCTTGAACCAGGCAGCCTCATATATATCGATGGGACGACAATTTATATTCTCAGTTCGGGCTATTTGTGCTGTGATTGTATCCAGTATTGAGAGGCATTGCAGAATGTCGGGTATGCTTTTTTTCGCAGCGAGTGGTGCTGTGTTGTTGCGCAGGCATTCCAGATATTCTTCCTGTAAAGTAAAAGTTTCTCCCATATAGCGTTGAATGTTGCGGATTACGTTCTGTTCGTTCGCAATGTCGTACTCCGTTTTGCGAAGCACCGTGTTTAAACTATTGGGTGAGAGACGATAATCAAGCAGAATCTCACTGAGATTATTGACCGGAAATTTTTGTGCCAGCTTCCAGAAAAGATCATAATCCTCGGAATAGGGCATACTATACATCCCCACATCGATTACAGCCTGTTTGCGGTACATCACGGTGGGGTGGTATATCCAGCACTCAAACGTAAGGTTATAGTAAAAGAACCGGCTGGTATACCGCTCTGTCCGGACATTCTTCTTATCAGCCGTTATTACCCGGCACCAGGACGATACCATGCCGCAGGCGGGGTGCGCCACCATGTAGTCGTACTGCTTCTGCAAACGCGCAGGATAACTGATATCGTCTGCATCCATGCGTGCTATCAGCTCGCAGGCAGCCAGTGCAATGCCGCGGTTCAGGGTGGCAGATATACCTATATTGCCATCATTCAGAATAAACCGTATTCGCGGGTCAGTATAGCTTTCAATAATCGCGGCACTGTCATCGGTAGAGCCATCGTCTATGATCAGAAATTCAAAATCACGGAAGGTTTGCTGCAGTATACTATCCACCGCCTCCCGCAGAAAGGGAGCGGCATTATACACCGGCATAAGAACCGTTATACGAGGGGTATTCATCTTATCCGGTTTAAGAGCTTCCAGGCTATCTGTTTTGCTTTCCTGGTAATTTTTGCGGGCCAGGTATAAAGCATGGCATAGTATAACGGGTAATGATAGGGAAGGAGCGCCTGGCGCAGCAACTTGCTGACGCGCTCCTCATGGATGGCGTGATCGTTCAGGTAGCGTTCAAACCATTCGAGGTAAAACTGCCGCACGCGGTGGTATATTCCATTTTGATGGATACTGAACACCATTGATGCCGGTCGTTGCCGATACCGGTTATTGCATTGTGATGAGACAAATACGGGTTGAGAAAGATATACCTGTGCCAGAAAAGCCTGATCTTCATACGCTGCGTTCGGCCCGGTAAAAGCTTCGACAAAAGAAATATGATCGTGCACACTTCGTCTCACCATGATACCGGACGGACACGGAGCAGCACCCTGACCCAATGGATATAATTGAAGCTGGAGCGCTGGCGGCCGGTATACTATATCGGGCGTGGCACCGATGTCAACCACCGTATCTTTCTTACTGGCATCCTGCCAGCTACACCAATATTCGGATGCTTCCAGCAATACTGTCGCCTCCGGATTTTTTTCGAATATCTGAAGTTGATTTCGGAGCTTGTCGGGGAGCCATACATCGTCAGCATCCAGGTAGGCCATAAAGTCACCACGTGAATTGGCTACGCCAACATTCCTGCTTTTGCAGAGACCTTTGTTGGCATGGCCTTCATGCTCAACGTAACGTATCCGGTCCGGCTGTTCAAGTGAATAACGTTTTGCAATGGCTGAACTTGCATCGTGCGAGCCATCGTCAACGAGGATCAATTCCCAATGAGGATAGGTCTGATGAAGTACGCTCTGAATAGTTTCTTCCAGAAATGCTTCTTCATTGTAAAAGCAGGTGATTACTGAAACGATGGGGTCTTTCATTCGCTGTATATTACCTGTTGTTGCCTTGCCAGATTTTGATACTCTTTCTAAATGCTTCCCCGTCAAGGTTTGTAACCTGGAAACGAGGTAACGCATAGAGGTCGGATGCATGCGTGCAGACTCCGGCTTGCGTTGAAACAGCATACCGGAATGCTGCTGCCTGTGCCTGCACGGAGGTATGGTGGTTCATACTTCCGTATGGATAGGCAATACCCGCTATATATTTACCCGTTAATGTTTCAAGCGCTGTTTTACTCTGCTGCATTTCATGGTTTTGTTCTTCTGCCTCAAGATATTCCAACGCCGGGTGATTTACCGTATGCGCGCCAATCTCAAACAACGAAGATTGCGCTGTGGATTGTATCTGGGCTGCATCCATCAGAAGATTTGTATCGCGATCTATCGTGCCTGTCCATGCGCGCAGCGTCTGCATAATACTTTGCTGTTTTGCTATGGATGCCGGTTTGATAAGGGCCCATAGCTTATAGAATAATTCCAGTCTTGCATTGTATAACGGTTTTCCATAATGCCAGCAGCGCATCTCACTTTGTTGTGAAGCCGTTAAAGTGGCGGCATCACTCAAATCAAATTCAAATGTTTCGGATTCCAGCGACAGCGAAAGATGTCTGGGAAGAGTAGGTGTGAGGAGTATTCTTTGCTCCAGCTCATCCCACCAATAGAACTTATCAGCAGCCTGAAATTGAAGTGTAAAGAAGAATGTAGCCGGCATACTATATTTTTCAAGCAATGGCATCGCATGGGTATAATTGTCACGATAACCATCATCAAAAGTAATCGCTATATAGTTCTTTAAAGGCTCACGTGTTTGAATACGTTGCGTCAATTCCTGCATCGGGATAACCCGGTATTCCTGTTTAAGGTAAAGAAGCTGTTGTTCGAAGTTTTCAGGCGATACACAAAGCTCCCAGGGGTCTATGGCCGGTGTTGCTATACGATGATACATCAGTACCAGTGCACCGCTATCCCGAATAAAAATCTTCCTTAGAAAGCGCTTCATAGCATCTGTTTGGTCGCTTTCGCTGCGATAATTACCTGATAACTGGGATCGTGTATATCGAGAAAGTCCCTGCGCACTTCCGGTAACCCTGCACCGTATAAAAACGCTGTCGCGATATATACATTTCCATACGTGTTTAACGTGATGTCGCGCTCATGGAAATGCTCGGTCAGTAATCTCTGCATGGATTTATCGGTAAAGGCCCACAGCCAGTATTCCTTCCACTCGCCTTTATCGATGTGGCTGATGCCGGGAACCGTTAAAAGTAATGTGCCGCCTTTTTTCAAAATACGATGACAGGTTCGCAGCGCAGCCCGGAAGTCATAGAGAAAGTGCAGGGTTTGTGTTAGTATAATGCAATCAAAAGTGTCCGATGGAATGTGCGGTGCATCACTGAGGTCGCCTACAAAAGTTACCGTTTCATTGGCCCATGCAATGTGCAGTACATCACTTTGTGAAATCTTTCCCTGGCCGTATTGCAAAGTATAGGCGTTGTCGCCAATTTCGAGTACACGCCCTTTAACGAGGGACTTATTTGCTTCGAGAAATTTTTCAATATAGTAACGATCCACAGGGCCACCGCGGTCAAACCCAAAGTCGCTGCTGAATGGCGTTACTCGCTCCAGGTCGCCCCATTGTATTTTTCCCTGTTCGGGTGTGAAGCGGTATATATATCCTCTTTTATATAATCTGCGAAGTATAAAGGGAGGAAGAATATCTCTGAGTATATTTCTGAACTTTACCCGGGCGATGGCAGCTTCCAGCCGAAGACCAGCTGCCGTGTTCAGGCGCATCAAAGCCTGGCGATCTTCCTGTGAAGGAATCTGTTTTTCTGTTATCTGACTAAAGAGTATTTGCTGAAGTTTAGTGGAGTAATATTGCTTCCAGATAGCCTTGCCATTATGCCAGGCCTTCTCTTCTTCATGGTTGGTGAGATGAGCTTTTTGCCGCTGATGCACATGAAGTACAGCGGCCAGCATGAACGGTATTTTGGATGACATATTTGCACCATGAATCCGATATGCCGCTATTGTTTTATCGTGACAGCCTACCGGATATTGCCGGGCTATTTGCATATATAAGTCGTAATCTTCACAAGCCTTCAATGAAGTATCAAACCTGAATTGCTTTAAAATCCAACGGGTATACATTACCGCGGCATGCATACCTATATAATTGCCCTGCAACAAGTGGATATAGTGTTTTTCGCGTATTACCGATAGTGCATCTTTTTCGATCGGGTATAGCCACTCATCAACCTTTTCATGCCAGCCGGATACAAAGGCCAGCGCAGGATTTTGTAAGAGATACTGAAGATTGCTGGCAATAGCTTCCGGGTATAAACAGTCATCGGCATCCAGGTACACGATATAGTCGCCATGACTGTTATCAAAGCCGGTATTACGTGCTGCGGATAATCCCTGGTTCGGCTGGTATATATAGCGAATGCCGGTCAGGGATTCACTTACTGCACGTGTGTTATCGGTTGATCCATCATCAACAATAATAATCTCAAGGTTTGTGTATGTTTGTTTCCTTACGCTGTCAACGGATTCCGCGAGAAAACGTGCGTGATTATAGCAAGGTATAATAACCGATACAAGTGGTTGATGTGACACAGTTTACAGGGAATGGTTGGATGGTGTGTTCCGATGTTTAATATAAAACAATATTCCTGAAAATACTCCGCGTATTTCTGCAAATATTGTTTTATACCGCCCCCGGTTATAGGGAAAACCTCTTACCAGGAGCCACGCGTAATATGGAGGCAGTGACCGGAACAGGTGCCTGAGGTTACCCTTGTGCCGGAAACGTTGATATTGTATAAGTAGGGCAGCCGTAAAGCCACGCATATAATGAAATATCTGGTATTTGAATTTATCCATCCCATCGCGGTGATAGTGCGATACGATGGCGCGCGGATTGTAATGTATAGTATTTCCGGATGCCAGTATCCGGTACCAGATCTCAGAGTCGCCACTGCAGCCGGCAGCACCTACATCCAGGCGCTCGTCAAAATGCCCGACTTGCGAAAATATATCCTTCCGAAAGCCCATGTTGGCACCTGCACCTATATTCCATACAGGTGTTCCGTTCTCCACAGTACTGGCAAAGAAAGCAGAGTCGTAACGTTTATCGATAAACCCCCGGTTGAATGGCCAATGGCGTTCAAAGAGCCACTGTGCTTCGGTGTTCAGTTCGGCCGCCAGCACTAGTCCCGTCATGGCCATTACCGAAGGATCATCAAATGTTTTCACAGCTTCGTATACCCAGCGGGGATGTATGCGTGTGTCATCGTCTGTATAAAGTACAATGGCTTCGGTTGCTGCCTTTGCCCCGGTGTTTCGGGCTATATCCAGCCCGGGCCGACCTTCCCAGATATACTTTACGTTTGGAAAAGCCTCTGCCGTTTTTTTTGTGCGATCATCAGCAGATGCGTTGTCGACTACAATAATCTCTGCGGGTTTGCATTCCTGTTGTTGCAGACTGGTAAGGCATTGATGTAAATGATCGGCACGATTACGCGTACAGATCACAACACTTGCCTTGCAGGTCTGCGGAATAGTTTCAGTATGGTTAAAGGCGTTTGCCAGAATAGTACGAAGTGCTGACCACGATTCCGGCAATGGTACCATATCTTTCACATAATGATTCACTGCCCACGATGTGGCATGGATTACTTTGGCTTCATAAGCAGCGGGTGTGAGTACTTCTTCCGGTTTAATGAACAAATGTCCAATCGGCAGCGCATTCCACCAGAGCACTATATATTGGCCTTCGTTATGCATAACAAATTCCGGCAGATTAACGTGTGCCGCTATATCCAGGTAAAAACAGTTGTAGGGCTTGAATATCGCCATGCAGTTAAAGGGAAGGTACAGGAGTGAGGGTAACCGGAAAATTGGGACGCACATAGCCCATCCATTTACCATACCAGTTCATATTCTCACGGTAGTCTTCTACTTCAAATGAAATGCATTCGTTCAGGTAAAATATTTCCACAGAAGTATCCCGGACGAAAATGATGGATATATAGTAAGATCCGTCATTCAGAAAGTTACCCGGTATAGTGCAGTTTCCCTTAATTAACCCTTTGCTATAGGTTGCTGATTTTGAGCTTACGTCAAAGATACATTCGCTGCTTTGTGTAAACAGATGTATACCCGTGGCGAGGTCTATACCTTCTTCCTGGTTCCAGAATTCAAATTCCAGCCGCAGTGTGGTACGTATATCGATCGGAGCGGTAACATCATCCTGCACAGGTATAAGCTGTACTGATTTCATTCGTATCATGGCATTGCCCGGTGCCATGTTGGGATCGTTCCATTGTTGCATCAGCTGATGCTGCTGTATACCGCTCAGGTAGCGATTTACCACCTGCGTGGCAGGGCCGATCATTGTCATCATTCCTTTTTGCAGCAGCATCGCGCGGTGACAGAGGTTGGAAACAGCCTGCATATTATGACTCACAAATAAAATAGTGCGTCCTTCTTTTCGGGATGCATCATTCATTTTACCCAGACACTTCTTCTGAAACTCTGCATCGCCCACCGCAAGCACTTCGTCAACAATCAAAATATCGGGTTCCAGGTGTGCCGCTACGGCAAAGGCAAGCCGTACATACATACCCGATGAGTAACGCTTCACAGGGGTATCAATAAACTGCTCAACACCGGAAAAGTCAACAATTTCATCAAACTTACCGCGGATCTCATTCCTGGTCATTCCAAGAAAATGACCGTTAAGGTATATATTTTCTCTCCCTGTTAACTCATCGTGAAAGCCAGTGCCAATTTCCAGCAAACTGTTGATACGACCACGACCACGGATGACTCCTTGTGTGGGGCGTATCACCTTGGAAAGAATTTTCAGCAAGGTAGATTTACCGGCACCATTGCGGCCTATAATGGCAAACGCTTCACCCTCGCGAATATCAAAATTTATATCCCGGAGTGCCCATAAAAAGTCATGCGAATTTTCCTGGTTGCCCGCAACTTTAAAAAAGGGATCCTCCTTTTTCAAAACGTTTGTGTACCACCAGCGTTGCACGTCCTGTCGCAATGAACCTGTACCGATGGTTCCCAACCGGTAAAGCTTTGACAGATTTCGTATTTCAATAACGGGATCGTTCGTCATGTATACGCAGGGTCTAACAAGAGAGGAATATAGATTGCATGCATATCGCTCATACCACATCGATCAGTTTATCGCTCAGTTTATTAAACAGAACAGCCCCCAATACAAATATACCGGCGGCAAATCCTACACTGTAAAGTATCTGTATAACTGTGAACATACCTTCGCCCAAAAATGCATACCTGAAAAATTCCACAACCGGAGCGAGCGGATTAAACACCATGGCATGCCTGATCTTTTCCGGTACAATTGATAATGGATAAATGACGGGCGTTGCAAACATCAGCAGCCGGATGGTAAGCTGGATCAGGTTGGTAAGGTCGCGATACTTGGCCAGAAATACAGAAAGGCCCAGCCCCGCACCAAGCCCTATACCCGCCGGAACAATTACGGCCAGTACAAGTGCCAGCAGACTATATGAAAAGTTAAACGATATAGTACCTTTATAAAGATTAAATACATACACAATCACGAACAGGCCAAACTGTATAAAGAACCGGATGATGTGAGTGACCGTAATAGAAAACGGTATTACCAACCGGGGGAAGTAAACTTTTGCAAATAGTGGAGCATTGGCACTAAATGTATAAACCGATCCGGAGAACGACTCTGCAAATAAGTTCCAGATGATAATGCCGCTAAGATAGAACAGAATCGGAGGGGCGTCATTGGTAGAGATGCCAACTACGCGGTCGAAAATGATAACGTATAGCAGCACCGTTACCAGCGGCTGTATCACAACCCATATCGGCCCGAGCAGCGTTTGCTGATATTGTGTGAGAAAATCCCTGCGAATCAAACGAAACAACAGATGACGGTAATGCCACATCTCGGTCCAGTTCCATTCAAACCAGGCAGAGTCTGGCTTAATTTCCCATTGCCATCGCATAGTAAGGTCTTTATTCAAAAATGCTGAAAATAATTTACTAAAAGAAATGCAGCATTCTTTACGAAGGCCCGTTGGCAGGCTGTGAGCATATAATATGCCCGCTATAAAAGTAAAAAAGGAGGGAAGCAAAAAAATAACTTCGGGCTAAAACAACCCGAAGTTACTGATCTGTAAAAGCATGCCTGGCGATCAGGGATAACCATAGAAGCCTATGCCTTCATACGTATAGCCGCTGCCACCCGAGCCAAGCTCAGCCCAGTTGGAAGTGTAAAAGTGGTCGCCATCGCGCCCGCTGTAGTAGCGATATATGGGCACCGTACCACTTGCCTGCGAGGAGAATGCATAAAAAGCAACACCTTCATACGTATAGCCGCTGCCACCGGAACCAAGCTCCGCCCAGTTGGTTGTATAGAAGTGATCGCCATCACGGGAACTATAATAACGATATACAGGAACTGTACCCGATGCCTGACTTGTATTTGCAAAGAGTGCTATACCTTCCAGCACATAGCCATTTTTTCCCGCGCCAAGCTCAGCCCAGTTGGTAGTATAAAAGTGATCGCCACCGCTGCCGCTGTAGTAACGATATACCGCCGATGTACCTGCCGGTATAGTCCGCTTCGGATATACAGTAGTCAGTGCAGTGACATCATCAGCGGTAAAAGGACGATCGGTATTGCTGGAGCATGCCAGCATCCATGAATTGGCCGAAGGGCCGGTAGGCGTGCCCGGAATGTAATTGGCGCCTACACCAGCATCGCCCTCGTTGCCACCGGAGCCGCAGCTAAACGTTCTGTTCATATAGTCTGTGTGGCGGAAGCCAATCGCGTGACCTATCTCGTGCGCAATAACTGTTGTAGCATCCGGTCTGCTGGTAGTATTGTTGTAGTAATACGTATTTAACCGTATGGGACTTGCAGGATTACCATTCGTGGGAAAGCCTGCACTATAACCCAATACATTACTCACTTCGTTGAACGATAATATACTGATATCAGCTGCGGCAGAATTGGTAGTACGTTGAAACGTGAGTCCAAGCCCTTGCGCGTTGTAACGCGCCAACGCAGCATCAAACGCACTTTGCATATACGTTCCAAAGCCGGTATCCATATATACCTGCAATATACGCGGTGTGCCCAATACCAGATTGTTCGTTCGGTAGTGTTCTGTTCGTCCATTTGCAGGAGTAGAGGTTGCAACAAGTTCATCGATCATCTCCCCGGTAAGGAATATATCATATTCCACCAGGTATCCGTTTTCAAACTTGCTGAACCCTTCGCTGGTGTCAAACCCTGCAGCTTGCAATTTGGCAGCAACAGCGTTGAGATCATTCGATGTTGATGCAGTGTCAGCATCGATCTTTTCATTCTCACACGATATGCACAACAGAACAGCCATGGCTACAGCACATGACAGTAGCCGCATTCCCCGTAAGGGAACTCTTAAAAATTCATTCATAGTACGTGTTAATTAAGGTTGGAAATAATAACTAATTACAAACAATGGTTATGATTACGGCTGCAATAATATTAAGAAGGTGCTTATGTAAAAAATATATACCATTAATTTTTAATGAAGATAAGTATATACCCTGTGCAGGGTACCTGCTTTTTCAGGTATGAAGTAGTAACACTTAAAGAGCGTTATCCTTATTAGTCCAAGTAACCTATGCGTTGTATTGTTTAACCAATAGTTGGCTATAGACATAAAATAACTTACAGGCAAATATATACCAAGCCACGATTTCACTCGTTCACGCAGCGCGCAGTCAGAGATCGACCTGCATTGGCGGTAAAAAAAGAAGGCTTCCGTATTTCTTCGGAAGCCTTCCCTGTCATGGGGATGATTGCGAGAAATCATCACCGGGTTACTGATCTTTGTTTCCCTTTGTTTTCTCTTTCACGATATTTCCCTGTGCATCGAATTTCACTTTCTTCTTTTCGTTGCCGCGCGTCAGCTCAACAGCATACAGAGGTTTGCCGTCTTTCGTTTTGCGGTAAGCCTTGGACACTGTGTAGCCGCTATATTCACCGGTCTGCAACTGCTCGCGAATATTTGCAGGAAGCTCACCGGCAGTAATTACATCCTTGTCGGTATAGTTATCCCGATGATCCTGATCTTTCGATGCATCCTGACGATGCCTGTCACGTGACGTAGACGTAGTGTCCTGTGCATTCAGTACTGCTGCAGTACCGAATATCATGAAGCACACAAATAATAGCCTTTTCATATGCGATAAGATTTTGTTGAACATATACCGTATCCAGTTCAAAACATCATGCCAGTTAAGAGTATCACTGCAAGTATCACTTCATCTTTAATAAAGTATAGTTTATTGGTAACAGATATCATTTTTATTGTGGGCGATTGTCTACGTAACATGAATTCTACACTTCATCCGCCCTCGCATCCTAACCCAGGCGACTTGTTTGAACAAAAATGTGTTCACTCGTAATTACATTTATCATGAAATCAGAACTTCAATCTGACTAAAGGTTTCTGAATCCAAAAAGGTTCTGCTTCGGGCTGATGGTCAGCAGGTGCGACTGAAAGCGATCTCTGACCGTGTACAGATATAATAAAAAAGTACTGCGAAGATTAAATTGAATTTTACCGATCCGTTATCCTTAAGTCTACTTTGCAGGCAGGGTTATAATTACCTGTAATAAGGGTACTATATTTTTACATTATATAACCCATTTATTCACGCTATAGAGGAGCGCTGCGCATGGCTGCTCTTATATACCTGTATCGTAGCGACTTTCTATAGACAAAATAAATTTGAGTGTACTGAAGAATTAAAGAGAAAAATTACTATACCTATATCGGCTTAAAGTCGATTTAAAAAAATAAAAGCGAAACAACGGGCGTCTCGTACAATTATTCCGCTGAATCTGTTATTATTGCACCAGAGCCTGACTCTGTATGCCTGCGAGCGCTGATAGCGCCAGACTGTATCTATAGTCTGGTCCCACTACTTCTCTCTCCCGTAACGCAGTGTTATCGCTTATGATTGCGAAGCGTTAAACTTCAATTTAATTCTAACTCTACCGTCTTGAAAGAAAGCTTTACCATGCACCGTCTCATTATTGGCTGCTTATTGCTATGCAGCGTTTTTGTTAACGGCTTCGGCCAGGGGGAAATAGCAGTGGACATGTACACTGGCCAGCCCCAAATTTTTATTGACCTGTATACCTTAAAAGATCACGACCTGGTTCAGGATTTCAAGATGAAGTACACTGCAGGTGTAATGGGATCAGTGGGATTTGGTTGGAATTTAGATGCCGTATCTTACGTGAGTCGAGAGACCCGGGGCCTGCCTGATGACTTTGCCGATGCTACGCGCAGCGGCTGGCTGTACAACTCCAATTACTCCGGCATCCTCAGCTTCTCCAATACAGCCGACCTCAGTAAAGATACGTATAGCGATGAACTGTCGGACTATAATTATCTGAACGGCCTCCAGTACAAGCAAGACACAGAGCCAGATATCTATACCTACCAGGTAGGAAATGTAGGGGGGCGGTTCATGTTTAATAACAGCGGTGGCATCAGTTTGATTCCCTACCAGGATATATCGATTGTACCCACGTATTCTGGTGTGTCTCCCGCAACCAAGACGATTACAGGCTGGACTATTACCACTAATGA
>NZ_DAIQRQ010000048.1:0-5819 GCF_036786105.1 Ohtaekwangia sp. | reverse complement strand
CTGGTGTGTCTCCCGCAACCAAGACGATTACAGGCTGGACTATTACCACTAATGATGGTACAGTATATGCTTTTAATGATGTTCATACCGTTACCCGAAGCATTCAGAAATCTGATACAGATTACCAAAATGACCAATCCGGATTGAATTTGTTTGACAAGGATTTCAATCAATACGGCACTGCTGTTACATATAATTCAAACTGGTCTCTCTCGGCCATGAAGTCGTATACAGGTGCAAGCATAACCTATAGTTATAAAGACCACGCAACGACCAGTACGTTTGTTCGGTCGGCCTGGCAGGTAGATGCATCTTATCCCTCTAATTCTGTAACAACGTTAGCGCCGTGGTGTACATTGATGAAAGAATCTTTATCCATGACAACCAAGATACTGACCAAGGTACAGGCGTCCAGTGGCTCTTGGGTCTTGATTGACTATAAGTATGGTGTGGATATATATGATCCGTTGTATTCTTCTATTCAGCCTTTCAAAAGATTCAAGTTTGCTTTTCAAGCCGATAACCCTGTAATGCTTTCTTCTATCACAGAGACAGGGCGACAGTGCGCATCAATGCCACCTTTTAAATTTGAATATTTTGGCGTGCCAACCAACCAGACTGATCTCTGGGGTTACTGCAACAGCAGCACTAATGTTGCCCCTGCAATATTGCCTAAATTTCCAACGATATACGTTTATCCTAATGAACCTGCGAGCGAGCGATACCGTCTCTATCGCATTCCTTCGTATACTGGTACGGAAGTCATTGTGAATGGAAACAGCGATCGCACGCCCAACGGGTTTGCAGTTCTTGGAACATTGACTCGAATTATATACCCCTCCGGTGGTGAATCCGATTTTGTATTCGAAAATAATGAGTATCAGGACCCCGAAGGTAGTGTAACACGCCTGGGCGGTGGGTTGCGTATTCGGCAGATCGATTACTTTGATGGCGTAAATCCTAACGCCAAAATAACCAAAGTATTCGAGTACAAGGATGCCAATGGTCTGTCTTCCGGAAGACTTATTAAAAGACCAGCGTTTGCTGTGCCGCTGTGGGAGTTTATTGCTCCTAAAATTCACGATCTCCCAGGTGGTCAAATTGTAAAGTCCTATAGCACGTTAAACGCGGCAGGTACAGCTCCGTTGTGGCGAGGGTTAACAGCCATTGTAAATTTTGATTTGAACAACAGCGAAAATACCAACGGGTCTGCAGTCGGTTATTCGCAAGTAACGGTAACCCGCCCTGGCAGTGGTAAAGCGGTATATAATTACTATGTGCCGGGCGCTTATGGCGATGCCGCTACTGGCACCGGGGCAACCGACTGGTCGCCTACTACGATGAAGTTTGTAAGACAGGGCAACTGGGACATGAGCATTCTCAAGAGCGGTGAAGCGTGGGGATACCCTGCATTCAATACACAACTCTACGATTATGAGCGCGGCCTGGTGTGGAAGAAAGCCGAGTATAATAATGCCAACGCACTGGTGCGGTTAACACAGACATCGTATCAGTATGTATACAAAACCGGAAGCACACCTACATCCATTGTCAGTGTAAACTACGACCGTTTTGCAAACAGCACACCTAACGTTATTTACTTATATGGAAGGTTTACACAACTGGCTGATGTTGCCAAAGTAGTTTCTACGGAGACGGTTACTACGTATGATGAGAACAGCTCCAGCAAGAACTCAACCGAGACAACACAAAATTTCTTTACCGCATCCAATCACCGATACCTGACCAAAACCAGTCGCACGACATCGGATGGAACTGTCTATAGCAAATCTTTTCAATATGTTCCCGATTATCCGTACAGTGGTGTACCTGCAGACTCAACGTTGTGGATGATCAAACTTTTGAAAGATCAGAACAGAACCAGCACGATCATAGAACAGATCAACACCGTAACACCTGCAGGAGGAACGGAGAAAACAACGGCTGCCTCCCTGGTAAAATACAGGCCCGTTTCGATCAATAGTGTATTGACACCTTTCCCTCGATATGAACTGAAGTTCAGACCGAGCGTGCCGGGAAGTTTTACCAGGTCGTCTTCCAGCAGTAACGTATTTGTCCATGACTCCAATTACAAAGTTACCAGCACGGTAAATGAGTACAACAGCTTCGGAACACCGGTCAGTATAACCGATGAAAACCGGAACACATCGGGATCACTGCTTGGGTTTAACCAGACTCTGCCAGTAGCTACGTTTAGCGATGTGCGAAGCATAAGCATTGGTCTTTCTGATTTTGAGACCACAACAGCATCGGGCTTTTCAATAAGCAATGGATATTATGGTGCAGGACGAACCGGTAAAAATGGCGTGCATCCGTATGCTACCATAAGCCGCACGATCGTGAAGCCAGCATCGGCCACGGCCTATATATTGTCGTTCTGGGCAAAGCCTGCCAGTGGAAACACTTCTATCACCTTGCAGGTAACGATGAAGAATACCGGCGGCACAGCGCTTTCTGCCAACAATTATACTTTCAACTATAAACCCGGAAATACAGATTACCAGTATTTCACACAGGTTATAAATGTATCTACCCTGCCATCTACATTTATTATCAATGTTCAGGGGCAATCCTTTACGCAGCCATCCGCTTCGGCACCTTCGCTGTTGCCATTGCTGGATGATATAATGTTCTATCCGGATTATGCTGCCGTTTCCACGGTCGCGTATGCTATACCCTGGGGGGTGAATGCCGCTACGAATCCTTATGGCATCAGTACTTTCAGCGCCTACGATTCGCTGGGTCGCGTAGCGCTGGTGTATGACAAAGATCACAACATTAAAGAGCGGTATACTTATGCTTTTGACGGGCAGGTATTGCCCACATTGGTGGCAGACATTATTAACCCTTCGCCATACTATGTTAACACCCAAGTGAAGCTCTCTGCTGCATCCAATCCGTGCATTAACAACGTCACGTACGCATGGGATTTTGATAATCAAAATAATTTTATCACATCAGGCGTCATCTCACCGGCGCAGACTTATTCATCGACCGGCAATCATACAGCCACGGTTAAGGTGAGTCACCCGGATTATGGCGTAAAAACGGCATTGATTAATTTCTCCGTCATCAATCCGCCACCACCCCAGCTCCAGGTATATATTTCCAATACGTATTCGGCTCCCTGGGCAACCTTCACAGCTACGGTATATAATGGCGATGACGCTGTGAAGTATCAATGGAAACAACGCAATACGGGTAGCGCTACATGGACCAATGTAGGTACATCGTCACCAACCTATACCGTGAAAGTCTTGGCTGGCAGCGGTACGAGCGTTGATGTGATGTGCACCGTTACTACGGGTGATAATCGCACCGCTAATTCGCTGGTATCTACCATAAGTTATTAACCTAATCTGCTTTAGCATTACTATGATCTTACGAACAATACTCTTTATACTACTTATTGCAGCTGTGCAGATGCCGG
The DNA here is from genome assembly GCF_036786105.1 of Ohtaekwangia sp. Taxonomy (NCBI): domain Bacteria; kingdom Pseudomonadati; phylum Bacteroidota; class Cytophagia; order Cytophagales; family Fulvivirgaceae; genus Ohtaekwangia; species Ohtaekwangia sp. The sequence goes on along the minus strand of NZ_DAIQRQ010000048.1, from coordinate 2,368 downwards.
TGATGGCGCAATCCACCAATCCGCAGCAAGCTACCATCCGCTGGAACGCTTCCGGGTTTACTGACCAGGCTACCAACGTAACCGTGCAGAAGCCTTGTCAATTTATAGTCTATGGTTCCTCCAAAATAGAATGGATACAGAAAGGTGGAAGCCTGGTGTATACATTCACCATCACCAGCGTAAGCGGCACGTGGACGGATGTAAATACCAATGGAACCTTAACCTACCAGGTAACACTCGATGGAACGAGTGGCAGTATACAAGTGTCGCGATCAGGAAACGTAACGATCTCGCTGAACCTGCCATTGGCTGATAATCCTATAAAGAATCTTTACTCAATCTCCGGCTTTGATATTCTCTAGTGCCATGAAGAAATTTTTACTTTTCATTCCTATACTGCTGCTCTCAATACAAGCATTCAGTCAGTGGACGGGAGCTACAACCGTGAACAGTGGCCAAACCGTATCGTATACCCTCGCCGAAGATGCCGTGTATACCAACTGGTCGTTCAAAGTAACGGGTGGAAAATTGAACAGCTCCAGCCGCAGCGGCTATAATTATACCGCCAATGTTACGTGGATTGGTGGCGTAGCCGGTCGCATCGATTTCTATGCCACACCAACCCTTATAGATTACAGCCTTAACGTTACGGTGAACGGCTGTGCCTATACTTCGCCCACTACACCAGGAACACCGACCGTAAGCTCCAATACCTGTGGCGATAAGACCATTACATTTTCAGGGACTCCGGCCACCGGGTATGAATGGTATTGGGTATCTTCTGCTACGGGCACCGAGACAACCAACAAGGTAAGCCCGTATACTGCGACCGCCAGCGGTACATACTATGTGCGATCAAAATCGGCCTGTAATACAACGTGGAGTTCGGGTGCTGCTTCTGTAGCCGTTACGGTAAATCCTATACCGTCTTCACCTTCCAGTGTTACCAATATTACAATATGCCAGGGCGGTGGTGGATTTATGTCGGCCGTACCCGGAGCGAATGGAAACAATATAAACTGGTATACTGCCAGCACGGGCGGTACAGCAACAACATCACTCACGTTCGGCTGGTCTGATGATTTTCAGGGACCCGGTACACACACCTTCTATACTACTACGGTAAATACAACAAGCGGGTGCGAATCTACCGGTGCCCGTACCCCGGTTACAGCAACTGTAAAATCAGCTACGCTGCCTTCCAGTGCTACTGCCACCAACGGAAGTAAATGCGGCCCCGGAACTATCAATATATCGGCTACACCCGGTGCCAATGGCGACCAGATATACTGGTATAATGCTTCGCAAGGCGGGGCGGTGATTGCTACCGGTTCAGGCTATGCACCGAATGTTTCTGCTACTACTACCTATTATGCCAGCACGTATAGCACTACATCGCAATGCGAATCGGTGGCGCGTGTTCCCGTTGTGGCCATGGTAAATCCTATACCGGCAGCCAGTGCTTCGCCAGCTCAAACCACGATCTGTTCAGGAACCACGGCATCTATACTGCTAAACGATCCCAACAATGCAGGCAGTACTACATACTCGTGGATCGCGCAAGGCAGTAATGGGACTCCCCCGGCAGACACCGGTACCGGAAACATAAGCGGTATATTTTATAATGCAGATGGTGTGAACCAGGGAACGGTTACCTATACAATTACACCTGCAACCACTTTTTGTACCGGTACACCGATTACGGCCACTGTAACCGTAAAAAATACGCCTCATACACCAAGCCCGGGTCCTTATTTGGGATATGGGATCAACAACGTACTCACCTTGCAGATTGCTGTGGCCAATGGCCAGCAAGCTACGTGGTATCCGGATGCAGGAAGTGCTGTAACCGGACCAACGTATCAGTATACGGTTAACGCGACCTCCGAAATTTCTTCCGGCCTGAGTGTATCATTAAAAGATCTGACTACTACCTGTGAAACGGCACACGTACCTGTTACCATTACCCTGGCCAATACCATAACGCCTAACAGCGTAACCAAAGAGACTGTACGCGTAACAGGGCAATTGCATAGCCCGGACGTTGACAACCTGAATGCCGGCCAGAAAGTGAAAACCATTTCCTTTGTAGACGGGCTAGGACGTGCCGCACAAGTAGTAGCCGTAAATGCGACAACATCCGGAAAAGATTTAGTACAGCCGGTCGAGTATGACAGCTACGGACGCACGTCAAAGATGTATTTGCCTTATGCCGCTGCTACTGGCGGAACGTTTCAAAATACATATCCAACCGATCAGGCTGCGTTTTACTCATCCTCCAGTCCGCAGGGTGATAAAGTTGTAAACGATGTATATCCGTTTGCCATTGCTAAATTTGAAGCTTCACCGCTCGGTCGTGTCTTAGAGC